>JAJTIB010000203.1 GCA_021300075.1 Rickettsiales bacterium | reverse complement strand
TTCCCACACTCCATCGCCGCTTCAGCATTTTCGCGCGAGAGTTCGGTGGCTTCATTCACGGCGCGAGTGGTCGCGGCTGCCGATTTTTGCAGTTGCTCGGCAGAATCTTTGCTGAAAGCGAAGACATGTTCCCCTGTCTTATGGGGCTGGAAAGCCGTCAGCATCTTCGATGAGTCAAACGCACTCATCATTTTAGAGACGTCAAAATTACCCATCATTTTCGCGGGGTCAAATGCGTTCATCATTTTGGAGGCATCAAAACCCGTATCGGCCGAACCCACAAATTTCTGCATGAATTCCGCGCCCACCTTCATGGCATCTTCCGCCATTGACTGCATCTGTCTGGAGGCTTGATTCACGTCACCTTGTGCAAACGGAAGTTGATAGAGATTCGCGCTCTTCTCCGCCCAGTTGTGGGGAGAAGATTGTTTGTGTGCGGGGGATTTCAGCGGAGCAGCGCGCTTTGCTGAGGTTTTTTTCTTGGTCATGATGTTACTCCCAATGTTGTTTTGCGATGCGGCAAATATAAACAGTTTCTACTATGAGTCAAGCCTCAAGAGTAGATTTTTGCTGCAACGCAGCATGTGGGTTTTTTGAAGAAATGAATAGAGCAAAAAATTCGGACTCCGGGCGTCAGGTAGGAGTCACTGAGCACAGCTCCCTGACGACTGAAAACTCGAACTCAAGCTACCCGTTCGCTGCTTTTGGTCGAAGACCAGCCAATTCGCTTCGCATTTTCTTTGCCGCAGAAACCATCGCCCGCAGCGCTGGGTCCACTTCTTTCCAGCCACGGGTTTTAAGGCCGCAATCGGGGTTGACCCAGACTTGTTGCGGCGCGAGCACTTCGAGTGCTTTACGCAAAAGATGCAGCATTTCCTCTTCTTTTGGCACGCGGGGGGAATGGATATCGTAGACACCCGGGCCAATCTGGTTGGGATATTTGAAATCGACAAACGCGCCAAGGAGCTTCATTGCTGAACGCGAAGTTTCAATCGAAATCACATCCGCATCCAGCGCCGCAATTGAGGTCATGATGTCATTAAATTCCGAATAGCACATGTGGGTGTGAATTTGCGTTGCATCTTCGACGACGGCCGCCGAAAGACGGAAGCAATCCACCGCCCAGGTAAGATAAGCGGGGCGGTCAGACTGGCGTAACGGAAGACCTTCACGAATCGCCGGCTCGTCAATCTGTATCAGGTGAATACCGGCTTTCTCCAAGTCGGCCACCTCGTCGCGGATGGCGAGGGCAATCTGTTTGCAGGTTATTTCCCGCGGCTGGTCGTCGCGCACGAAAGACCATTGCAAAATGGTGACCGGTCCAGTGAGCATGCCCTTGACCGGAAGTTTCGTAAGACTTTGCGCGAATTTGGTCCAACGCACGGTCATGGGTTCGGGGCGCGAGACATCGCCGAAAATCACCGGTGGCTTAACGCAGCGAGAACCATAGCTTTGCACCCAGCCATTCTTCGTGAAAACATAGCCTTTGAGCTGCTCGCCGAAATACTCGACCATGTCATTGCGCTCAAACTCTCCATGCACTGGCACATCAATGCCCGCATCAATCTGGTACTGGATACATTCCTTGGTTTTCTGTTCGAGAAACGCATCATATTGCGCTGCCGTTAACTGCCCAGCTTTGAACTTGGCGCGAGCTTCACGAATCTCCACCGTCTGGGGGAAGGAGCCTATCGTCGTGGTCGGCAGGAGCGGCAGATGAAGTAATTTTTCCTGCGCTGGAATACGCTTGGCAAAAGGCGATTTGCGCTCCAACATTGCGTCATTGATTTTGGCCATGCGCGCTTTGACCGCGTCGTCATGGATGCGCTTACTGGTGCTGCGCGCCTGCATTACTTTCACGTTCGCGGCGAGTGCTTCCTTCACGCCCTCAGCCTCGCGGCCCTCCTCAACAGCCCGCGTAAGAAGCGCCACTTCGTCGAGTTTTTGGGCGGCAAAAGCAAACCAGGACTTGATATCCCCATCCAGCGCCGTCTCATGGGCGAGATCGACCGGCGCATGTATCAGCGAGCAGGAGGAGGCAATCACGGTGCGATCACTGCCAATTTTAGCGATCACTTTATCGACCAGCTTCAGCGCCGTTTCATAATTCGTCTTCCAGATATTGCGGCCATTCACAAGACCCAGCGAGAGGACTTGTGAATCTTTGATGTTACCCAGCGCCGCGTCGAGCTGACCCGGCTCGCGCACGAGGTCGATATGCACGCCCGCCACCGGCAGACCGAAAGTCAGCGCCGCATTGTCGCGCAAGCCCGCAAAATAGGTGGTGAGCATCAGTTTCGGTCCCGCATCCTGGAGCACAGCATAGGCCGTCTTATATGCCTCTTTTTGTGCCTCGGTAAGGTCAAGCGCCAGAAACGGCTCATCCACCTGCACCCATTCTGCGCCCGCCTGTTTGAGCGAGGCCAGCAATTGTTGATAGAGCGGCAGTAGTTTGGGCAGCAGCGAAAGCACATCCGTCTCGCTTTTATACATTTTTCCCAGCAGCAGGAAGCTGACCGGGCCAAGGATAACCGGGCGGGTTTCAATGCCCTGCGCCTTGGCTTCTTTATAGGCGCCGAGGGTATGATCGGTCGTCAGCACAAAATGCTGGTCGGCGGTAAACTCGGGCACGAGGTAATGGTAATTCGTATCAAACCATTTGGTCATTTCCATGGCAACAACGTCAACACCATCCTTCTGGTAACCGCGCGCCATGGCGAAATAAGGCGTCAGAGGATCGCCGTTTCTGAGCGGCGCGTAGCGCCCCGGAGTCGCGCCAAACATATGGATATGGTCGAGCACCTGATCGTAAAGCGAGAAATCAGCGCTAGGAATAAAGCGGATGCCCGCCGCTTGCTGGCGCTGCCAGTTCTCGGCGCGGATTTTAGCGGCGACCGCCAGCAACTCGGCTTCCGTCTTTTCACCCTTCCAATAAGATTCAAGGGCTTTTTTAAGTTCGCGCTCAGCGCCAATACGCGGAAAACCCAGAATTGCAGAACTGACCATGATTTCATCTCCTAAACGATAGCTTATCGGCAGACCCACCATGAGCCCACCACCAGGCACACCCAAGGGCGCGCCCCAATCGGGGACGGGTTTTATAGCCGCTTTTCGGGTAATGGCAAGGATTAAGCAACAGCCCCAGGGCGGGGGGAAATTAGCGCCATAAGCAGACGCCAGAGCACAAAAGCATTAAGCAGATGCCAGAGGAAATGCGTACCCAGCGGAAACGCATCACAGATCATCCTATCAAACGTCCTGAAAGTTATCGACGCCAGAAACACCAGAAGCGCCACCAGAAAACCCCAAGCGGCGGGGTGCTGATTCAGCCTCAACGCCAGCGTCATAGCCGCGAGCGCCAGAATCGATGGCAGATACATCACGCTGCCATTTAAGAATTCAGGCGGAAGATGTTGCTCGGCAATCATCCCCAGCCCAATGAAAACCCCCAACCCCAACAATGTGGACAACCAACCTAAATGTAACAGCCGCCGGAGTGCACAGATCAGAAAAACATGCATGAAAATCGCGATTGGAATTACATCCGCCAGGAGCGTGGCATGCGTCGCATAAAGATGCCACAGGCCACTGCCCACCCCGATGCTGAAGACGACAAGCGTCAGCAGCCATACATCCAGATAGGCGAGCATCGGCAAGCGCCACAGCTGCCGTGCCGCAAAAATCGCTGCCACAATAAAAGCCAGGTTGGTGATGGCATTGATCGGCTCCGCCCACAGGCCAGGGTCCCCTGCCCGTTCGCAGTATGCATCAAGAAATGATAGGGTGGTCTGGTTCATATCGCGCTTGAATCCCACGCCATGCGTTTGAGCCGCGCCTCGCGGTTGACATTACGGATAATCTGCTTGAGCAGTATATATAAGAGCGTTGCGTTCAGAATATGCCAGAGGAAATGCGTCCCCAGCGGGAAAAGGTCGCAGATCTCACGGTCAATCGCACGGCAGAAAAGCGATGTCACCCCGATAATCGCCGCCAGCATGAAATGCGACGAGGACGGGCGGGCTTTAAGATGCAGATAGACCGCAATCATGGTGAGCGCGATCATGCTTGAGAGATAGCCGATCGAGTCATTAAGGGCGCGCGGAAACTGATGCACCAGCATATGCGAAAACCCGACAAAAGCAATAAACGCCACCGCCGCCTGAAAATAACTGGTGCGGCCGATGCGAAACAGCACACTCAGGAAGAAAACCACAATAAATAACACGATCGGAATAGTATCCATCAATTCCGTCAGCGGCGTCGGATGTAAATGAAAGATGATGCTATTGACGCCAATAATAAAAGTCAGAAAGGTGAGGGCATGTATATCCCAGATCCAACGGCGATCGATATCCTCGTGTTTATGGTAAAAGCGGTAAATCGCAATCGCCACGAAGATGAAGCCAAGATTGGTGAGCACATTGAGCGGCTCGGCAAAAAGCCCTACCCCCTGACGCTCGCAGACACCGTAAAAATGTGACAGCGATTGATCCATAACTTCATTATAGCAGAATAATCACCTCTTATCGCCAGAAAAATCACATAAGTTTAATGCGGTGCACAAGAGAGAGGGCGGGTGACGGGTGGCCTGTGACCAGTGGCTGTGGCTGGTTAAGAATCGGCAAAGAAATTCCCTCTCCCGCAGCTTTAAAGTAATGGAAGGCGATACGATCTTGCTTCTCCTCACCACTGATGCTGGGCGCCAGAATAAAAATAATAGCCAAGACCCACCGTGAACAGAAAACAGCCATAAAGCGCGTGCTCCGCCCAGACCAGGGCAAGCGATGGCCGCCGTTGATAGGTATGAGCGAAGTAAAACCCACCCACCGTCGAGAGGGCGACCGCTACCCAGTTATGCAGCAGAATATGGGCAAAACCGAAGGTCAGGGCGGAAGCCAGAAACATCGCCCAGGACGAGGGAAAAATCGCGCGGTAACGGGCGAAGAAAAAACTGCGGAAAATAAATTCCTGCGGCACGACTGACAGCAAAGGATAAAACAGCATCACCATCGTCCACAGCGCCGGGCGTTCCAGCGGGAAGGATAAAAACCGCTCTGGCTGCAGAAGAAAAGTGAGAATGGCCAGTATCGTCGCCGACAGGGCAAAGCGGCGCAGGATAGGCCGCCACAAGGCACGCTCGTAAAGCGCCGCCGCGTCCCATACCTGTCGCAGACGCATTTCGGGAGCGATCCTGCGATAGACGAAAACGCTGTAAAGCAAAATGAGCCACAGTGCGGCAAAGATTGCGCCACGCGGCGAATAAAAATAAAGCCCGAGCGGTATCAATACCGTCAGAGTCAGCATTTCCATCCAGAGGAAAGAGCGAAAGGAGAAGAACGCGCGCATGGCGTGATAGGGGCGCAAATTCAACAAGAATGCAACCGTGATAAAATAATTGCCATAAAAAAGCCTTTGTGCCATAGATGCCCGCCTGCAATTTTGCCACAACAGCAGAATGAATAGGCATTGAGTGTTCCGCGATAGCTCAGCGGTAGAGCAATCGGCTGTTAACCGATCGGTCGTAGGTTCGAGTCCTACTCGCGGAGCCAAACTAAAACGCCCCGGACTCACATGTCCGGGGCGTTTTAGTTTGCCCTGAAACTGGGACGAGAACCGCAGGTTCGACAAAATTTCAGGAGAAATTTTGGAGGCCGCAGC
>JAJTIB010000176.1 GCA_021300075.1 Rickettsiales bacterium | reverse complement strand
TGGGGAAGTTGGATGTAACCATTGTGTTTGCCAGTGATGCCGAGGTTCGTAAATTGAACGCGCAGTTTCGCAGCAAGGACAAACCAACGAATGTGCTCGCCTTTCCTGGTGGAGAAGATGCTTATCTGGGCGATATAATACTCGGCTATGAGACCGTGAAGCGCGAAGCGAAGGTGCAGAATAAAACATTTCGAGCCCATACGCTGCATCTGGTCGTGCATGGCATGCTGCATCTCATGGGACATGATCATGAAGACGAGAAAGGCGCCAAGCGCATGGAATCGCTCGAAATAAAAATTCTTGCGCGCATGACTATTGCGAATCCCTACGAAGCGGAGTAGATTCTTTTCCTCTTATGGTCCAGACGGCATCACCACTTCCCTCTCAACCTGACATTGAAACTCGCCCTGGCAATGGCCGTGCGACTTCTCCTTATGAGACGCCTTCACCGATGCAGCTGGCGATCAAATGGTTTCGACAGAAGGTCATGGGGCGGCCTGAAGGCTCACTTAAACAAATGCTTGAAGAAGTGCTCGAAGATGAATCGCCCGAGCTTGCCGCGATCAGCGACGAGGAGCGTAAACTTCTCAAGAATATGATCCATTTCGGTGAGCTGACGGTGCGCGACATCATGATTCCGCGTACGCAGATTATGGGCATTGAGATCGGCACGTCGCTCATGGACTTGAAACGGCATATTGTAGAAATCGGCCATACGCGAATACCGGTGTATGATGATTCACTCGATAAAATAGAAGGCTTTATTCATGTGAAGGATTTGTTTCCGCTCACTGTTGAAAACCGTTCCTTCGATATGAAAAAAGTTATGCGCGAGATTCTGTTCGTGCCGCCCTCCATGCGGATTGTGGATCTGTTGCTGCGGATGCGCGTCTCAGGCTGTCACATCGCCATTGTGGTCGATGAGTATGGCGGCACAGACGGGCTGGTGACGATGGAAGATCTTTTTGAGGAGCTGGTCGGTGAAATTCAGGACGAGCATGACGAGGATGTAGAGGAGCTCATGATCGAATGGGTGGGCGATCACGCACTTGAAGTCGATGCCCGTGTGCCGATTGTACAACTGGAAGAAGCGCTCAGTGAGCCGATTGTTGATCCGTTATTGGAGCGTGATTATGACACGGTGGGCGGCCTGGTCTTCTTTGCGCTTGGGCGCGTGCCTGTCAAAGGCGAGGTGTTGCATCTGAGTTCGCGTTTCAAAATTGAGATTATTGCCGCTGATCTACGCCGCATCCGCCGTGTGCGAATTACGCGCCACTCATGACTCGTCGTGCGGAGGCAGCGTTGGCGTGGATCGCGGCGCGGCGGGGCTGGCAATCGGCGCTGCTGATGTTTCTTGCGGGAGCTTTGACGGCGCTGGTTTTTGCGCCGTTTTATTTCTGGCCGCTGTTGTTTTTGACCTTTCCTTTACTGCTTTATTATCTTGAAGGCGCCACGGCACATCAGGCCATGCGCCATGCGTTTTTTTTCGGGTACGGGTTTTTCATGGCGGGCACGTACTGGATTGCATTTTCCATGCTGGTGGATGCTTCGAAGTTCGGCTGGATGATTCCGTTCTCAGTTTTAGGCTTAAGCGCGGCCTTCGCGCTTTATCTTGTGCCTCTGGGTTATGTTTTCGCCAAATTACGCGGGCAGGATTCACTCACGAATATGCTACTGCTGGTCATTCTCTGGGTAGCGACAGAATATGTACGTTCGCTCGGCATGTTTGGCTTCCCCTGGAATCTTATGGGCTACAGCGTGATGCCGTCGGTGCGGTTGATGCAATCCGCGTCTCTTGTTGGCACGTTCGGATTATCAACCTTTGTGATGATTGCGGCACTGATACCAATTCTTTGGTGGCGTCGCCATCCGGCGCGTCAGGCGGCCACTTCCGCGGTGATTATGCTGGTGACGCTTGCTTATCTTTACGGTATGTGGCGGATGCCCTACGAACCTGCACCGCTCAGCGAAACGCGCCTAAGAATCGTGCAGGCCAATATCCCGCAATCGCTGAAATGGACGCCGGAGGGCAAGGATCAATCCATGCGTTTGCATGGTGTGCTCACCTATCTGCAGACGGATGCACCGCCGGCGAATTTGGTGATCTGGCCGGAGACGGCATTTCCTTTTGTACTCAGTGACAAAAGCCCATGGCTGCCTCGCCTGCGTAACTTTGCACCTGACGACGGCTATCTCGTGACCGGCGCAGTGCGTGGATTGGATGTGGATGGCAAATTTGCTGCAGCCAACAGTCTGTTTGTGATTAACCCCAAGGGCGAAGTCGCCGCCCTTTATGACAAACATCAGCTCGTACCATTTGGGGAGTTTGTACCTTTAAGAAATCTTCTGCCATTGCAGAAAATTGTGCCCAGCGATCTCGATTTTTCACGCGGTGATGGCGCGCATACGCTCAGCACTGCTGGCGTTCCGTTCTTCAGTCCGCTTATCTGTTATGAAGTGATTTTTCCCTGGCTCGTCGTTGATAAATCCGTGCGCCCTGCGTGGCTTCTCAATCTTACTAATGACGCCTGGTTTGGAAGAAGCCCCGGGCCGTATCAGCATTTTGAAATGGCGCGGATGCGCGCGGTCGAGCAGGGGCTTCCGTTGGTGCGTGCGGCCAATACTGGCATTTCCGCCGTGATTGATCCCTACGGACAGGTGTTGCGCTTTTTGCCACTTCAAGCTCGGGGGGTGATCGATTACGCCCTGCCACAGCCTCTGCCGCCGACATTTTATGCAATATGGGGCGACCGACCGGCTTTATTGCTGCTGATGCTCTTCACTGTGGCTTGGTGGAGACGTAAAGAAATGACATAAAAAATTTATTGTTAATTAATCTTAATTAAGTTGAGCTTTCGAATTAAAGGTTTTAGACCATATATCGTTACTCAAACTATGGTTGTATTTTTTGTGCCTTTGTAATATGCTTAACCAATAATAGTATCCATATGAACCATCCTGATTCAGTTTCCGAAAATTCCGCCGCTACTGCCCCCTCGCAAGCGCATCCGGTGGATGTGCATGTCGGGCGGCGTCTTCGCCTTAAACGCACGATCATGGGTCTGAGTCAGGAATCGATCGGCAAAGCAATTGGCGTGACCTTCCAGCAGATCCAGAAGTATGAGCGCGGCATTAACCGCATGGGTGCCAGCCGCCTGTATGATTTCGCCAAAGCGCTGCATGTGCCGGTGTCGTATTTCTTTGAGGGCTATGGCGATGAGCAGAGTGAGCATTCACCGTTATACGGTATGGCAGAGAGTGAGTCGCCTGCATTTGAGCATGAAGCGATTTCCAATCGCGAGACAATGGACATTATGCGTGCCTATCACAAAATCAAAAATCCACAGGTGCGTAAGCGAATTGTCGATCTCATCAAGTCCATGGCGGAAGAAGCTGCTTCAAAATAGCCGCGCTTTTCACTTGACCTCTTTACACTTCCCGCTAGTGTCGCGCTGGATTTCAGGTGGGCATTTGGAGCTTGGCGGCCACCACGATTAAACCCGGTCTAAGCAAAATTGATTCCGCGCATGGCTCCATCATTATCTTTGCTGTTATGGCAAAAAGAGGCAGCCCGTGAGTCCCCATTCTTATCAAGTCCGTGACCATTACGTTTTCACCAGCGAATCCGTGTCTGAAGGCCACCCCGACAAGGTCTGCGACCAGATTTCAGACGCGATTGTCGATGCCTGTCTCAACGTCAATCCAGAAGCCCGATGTGCATTTGAGACCCTGGCCACGACCAACCGCGTCATCCTTGCCGGAGAATGTCGCGGGGCGGATGTGGTGACCCCAAAACGTATGGAAGAAATCACCCGCGAGGTGGTGAAAAATATCGGCTATGATCAGCAGGGTTTTGGCTGGAAAACCCTCGAAGTTCATAATTTTATTCACGCGCAATCAAGCGACATTGCCCAAGGGGTGGATGCCGCCGCAGGGAAAGACGAAGGAGCGGGAGACCAGGGGATCATGTTCGGTTTTGCCTGTCGCGAAACGCCGGACCTGATGCCTGCGCCGCTTTTTTATTCTCATCGGATATTGCAAGCGCTTTCCGAAGGTCGCCGCAGCGGGAAATTCGCACTTCTTGGGCCGGACGCAAAAAGTCAGGTCAGCCTTGAATACCGCAAAGGCGAGCCGGTACGCGCCAACGCGGTGGTTGTCTCCACTCAGCACAAGCCTGAAATCTCGCAGAAAGAAATCCGCGAGCTGGTGCGCGGCGTGGTGACCGCAACCCTCCCCAAAGGCTGGATGTGCGCGGAGGAAGAGTTTTTCGTCAACCCCACCGGTCAGTTTATTATTGGTGGACCAGACGGCGATTCGGGGCTGACGGGGCGTAAAATCATCGTCGATACTTATGGTGGCGCGGCTCCGCATGGCGGCGGCGCGTTTTCGGGCAAAGACCCCACCAAGGTGGATCGCTCGGCGGCCTATGCCGCGCGTTATCTGGCTAAAAACGTTGTGGCCGCAGGTCTCGCTGATCGCTGCACGATTCAGTTATCCTACGCCATTGGTGTGGCGCGGCCTGTTTCCTTTTATGTCAATACTCATGCGGCGCCAAAAGTTGACCCCGAGCGGCTTGAG
>JAJTIB010000111.1 GCA_021300075.1 Rickettsiales bacterium | reverse complement strand
TTTTTGGCGATGCCGGCCGCCATGCCCGCTTCGCTGTGGGTGTTGCCGGTTTGCCGTTTGGCGTTGCGGTGGAAGTCGATGCAACTTTTGCGCTGAAATCGTAAGGTAAGACCCGGTCGAGGGTCATGTTTCGACTCCCCCTTGGGGGTTGGGGGGGTTCGGTGGGGGGGTCAGAAACCAGAAGTCTGCAATCTGAAAGGAAGCAAAAAAATGACAGCCCTTTTTTGATTTCAGATTTCTGATCCCTCCGAGGAACTTGCGCGCACAGGCGCGGTATGCTCACTTGAGCAATTTATTGCACAAGTGAGTATCAAAACCGTCCGCCGTGAGCGGCGGTTTTGCGGCGCCCCCCGCCTGCGTGGGGGTAAACTCCGCGAGCGCGACGCATAAATAATGATGTGTAATTATTTATGTAACTGACTATAGTTTCTGCGCTCCTTCAAGCGGGTGGCAAAGGAGAATTCTGATATCAACCAGCCCTTCAGCCTTACACGATTTATGCTTGCGCGTTTTGCCAAATACGGTCCGGTTAATAATCATGATGTGATCAAGGCGCTGGCACTTATCATCATGACAGCGGATCATATTGGCGCTTATCTCATGCCAGAGGAATTATGGTGGCGTGCCATCGGGCGTATTACTTTTCCCGTCTGGTTTTTTCTGATTGGATATGCACGCGGCAGCCGCATCACCAGTGAGCTGCTCGTCTATGCGGGGTTACTGCTCGTGATTCAAGCAGTATCTACGCATACTATTTTTCCAATGAATGCGCTGGTGAGTATTATTTTTTGCCGACTGGCCTTATCTATTTGGCATTATTATCGCTGGCTTGAGCGTTATCCGGTCGAGACTATCGCGCTGTGTGTGAGCTTATTTCTGCTCAGCATGTATTTGTTTGAATATGGTACGCTCGCGATTGGTTTTGCCTTTGCCGGGCGGATGCTGCGCGAAGGGATGCAAGGCCCGCGATTGCAAATTCTCTGGGGGGTGCTGACTGCGTTTTTTGTGGTGATGCAGCTGGCGAATTTCGACTTTGATCTGGCGCAGATGCTTTGGGTTACGCTTGGTACTTTCGCGGTCTGCTGGTGGCTTTATCATTTCCGCGTTACCCCGGTAGCGATGAGGCCGCTGCCTGGACAGGTGATTATGCTGCTTTCGCGCTATTCGCTGGAATATTATGTGCTGCACCGCGCAGCGCTGCAACTTATTGGCGTGTTTGTGCTGGGTATTGTTCCTGCTTAGGCTGCGTTCAGATCGCGGGCGACATCAAAGGCGGCTTCAGTTTTGTTACGAATCTCATCCACCGTCACTCCGCCCGCCATTTCGCTTAAATAAAGTTTGCCGGCATCAAAATGAAAGACGGCTAAATCAGTGATGATAAGATCCACCACTGCGCGGCCCGTCAGGGGCAGGTTACAGGCTTTCACCAGCTTGGCCGCGCCGTCCTTGGCGTTATGCTCCATAATTACCACGATACGCTTGACACCGGCGACCAGATCCATCGCCCCGCCCATGCCTTTGACCATTTTACCGGGCACCATCCAGTTTGCCAGATCTGCGGTTTCTGAGACCTGCAATGCACCGAGCACACTTAAATCAATATGCCCGCCACGGATCATGGCAAAAGAATCCGCACTTGAGAAATAGACCGATTCGGGCAGTTCAGAAATGGTCTGTTTACCGGCGTTAATCAGATCCGGATCTTCATTCCCTTCGTAAGGAAAGGGGCCCATGCCGAGCATGCCATTTTCGCTTTGCAGTGTTACTTTAATGCCTGCGGGAATATGGTTGGCCACAAGAGTGGGGATGCCGATGCCGAGATTGACATAATACCCGTCTTTGAGTTCCCGCGCCGCGCGGCGTGCCATTTCATCCCTATCCCATGCCATATTATGCTGCTTTCTTTCGGGTGGTGCGGTTTTCGATTCGTTTTTCATGGGCGACGCCGACAAAAATGCGCTGGACGAAAATGCCTGGCGTATGAATTTGATCGGGGTCGAAACTGCCCACCTCGACGAGTTCCTCAATTTCTGCCACAGTGACGCGACCGGCCATCGCCATCATCGGGTTAAAATTGCGCGCAGTCTTGCGGAAGATAAGATTCCCGTCCGCGTCGCCCTTCCAGGCTTTAACAATTGCCAGATCCGCTGTCAGTCCGGTTTCCATGACGTAGTCTTCGCCGTTAAATGCGCGCAGTTCCTTACCCTCCGCCACGATCGTGCCTACGCCGGTTTTGGTAAAAAAGGCCGGAATCCCAGCGCCACCGGCGCGGATACGCTCGGCCAAAGTGCCTTGTGGGTTAAACTCAATGGCAAGCTCGCCATTTAGGTATTGAGTTTCAAAGGTTTTGTTTTCTCCGACATAGGACGAGATCATTTTGCGAATCTGCCGATCCTTAAGCAGGAGGCCGAGGCCGAAATCATCCACCCCGCAATTGTTAGAAATGACAGTGAGGCCTTTAACGCCCGATTTTTTAATTTCGCTGATGCAATTCTCCGCAATGCCGCACAGCCCGAATCCCCCCGACATGAGGGTCATTTCGTCGCGCAACAGTCCGGCCAGAGCCTCGCGTGCGTTCTTATAGACTTTGTGCGCCATAAACTTCCTTTTTCGTGTCTAACCATTAGCTTTCATGTCACAATCGTCAAGTAAAAGTGACGGTTAGCAATAGAAATAAGGAGAATTTATTGCCGTGATACGTGCAAAATGTTAATGAGTTGTTGAGCATTTAATGTTATTTTGGTGCTATATTGAATTAAATATGATCCTTCCGCCCCCTCCTACTTAACGGGGGGCTTTAGTTCAGGGTAAGCCAATGACCGCAGCAGAAACAGTTCACTTAACGCCGGAAGATATTCAGCAGCTGGTCAAAGAGCCTTCGGCAAACATGCGTAGCCGGATCGCGGAGAAAGTTGCCGCGGGTTATAATTCCGGCCTTTTTAACGAAACTGAGCATTTGCTGGCGCTGGAAATCTTTCGCCTCTTGCTGCGCGATACGGAAGTACGCGTGCGCCGCGCGGTAGCCGAGAGCCTCAAACATAGTTTGTCCGTGCCGCATGATATTATATTCCATCTAGCGAATGACGTACCGGATGTTGCGACCCATGTGCTCCAGCATTCATTTGTTCTTACCGAAGAAGACCTGATAGCGATTGTGCAGGCAACGCGTGAGGTTCCCAAGCTCAAAGCCATCGCTAAGCGCGAATCACTCTCCAAATCACTCACCCATGCGCTGGTGGAGACCCGGGCGCCGGCGGTACTAAAAGAAGTGGTCAGCAACCGTAATGCTGCGCTTGCCGAAACAACTCTCGAAATGATTTTAGAAGAATTCTCGCGCGAGCATGACGTGCTTGAAGAATTAGTTTACCGCGGTGGGCTGCCCTATGCGTTTGCCGAGAAGTTGTTTTCTAAAGTTTCAGACAACCTCAAAAAAACCCTCACACGGCGCTACCGTTTGAGCCTGCATGTGGTAGAAGAAGCCACCGAAATGGCGCGCGAAACGGCCACACTGCAATTTCTTGCGCCGTGGATGAGTCAACAGGAAATTTCGCGCCTGGTTGATCAGATGTATCGCGGTAAACGCCTGACACACTCGATCGTCCTGCGTTCGCTATGTATAGGTGATTTACGGTTTTTTGAAACGGCGCTGGCCAAGCTGGTGGGGATTCCAGTCGCCAATGCGCGGATTTTGATTATTGATCCAGGCCCCTTAGGCTTTAAGGCACTTTATGATTCTGCCCAGTTGCCGGAAGCCTTTTATCCGGCGGTCAAATTGATGTTGCGTCTTGCGTTGGAAGAAACACAATATGGCACTTATCGCGCCACGAATTTTGGCCAGCGCATGGTCGAGCGCATTGCCTCGGGCGGATTTGATAAGTCAGTCGAGCATATGGATACGCTCATGTCGATGATTGGTCGTGGGATGAGTGATCGTGCCACGCTTCATTGATGAATTCAGTGCCAGCAATTTGATTGCTTGTCAGTTCGGCTTGGCTCTAATAAGAAAAACACTATGAACACAACTCCGAAACCGGAAGCGACATCTATTCTCACTGCAGCGGATGTGGATGCACTGCTCAAAGATGATTCGACTGACTCGCGGATTGAAGTGCTCGATAAGATTTCCCTGCAATATAATATGCAGAAATTTTCCCACCGTGAACGCGAGGTGGCGGAGCAGATTTTCCGCCTGATCATGAAAGACACGCAGATGCAGGTGCGTGAAATGCTTGCTCAGCGTATCTGTAACAATCCCGACATTCCCCGAGACATTGCTCTCCACCTGGCGCTCGATCATGATCGCGTGGCGGTACCAATCATTGAAATTTCCGAGGTGCTGAGTGATGCGGATCTGGTGAAAATTATTGATTCCAGCCGAGATGTAAGCAAGCTGTTGGCAATTTCCCGCCGTCCCAGTGTTTCCGAACGGGTCAGCGATGCGCTGGTGGATACCAGCTACCCGAATGTAATCAGCGCATTGCTCGATAATCAAAAAGCCGAAATCAGCGAGCGTGTCCTGGCACATATTGCCGATACCTACGCCCATGAACCGCAGGTGATTCAGTCGATGGTAGATCGGATGCGATTGCCGGTGACGGTGGTAGAAAGACTCGTTGCCCATGTTACCGAGTCGGTCGCGCAGGAATTGAAAAAGAAATATAAACTGACCGACGCGCAGATTCGCAAGGAGACCACAGGCGCGCGTGAGGACGTAACGCTGACACTTTTATCGCATGAGCATGATCCGGCGATGATCGAAGCTCTGGTCAAACAGTTGATGGACGAGAAACGTCTGACACCATCGATTGTGATGACGGCGCTGTGCCGGGGACAGCGTTATTTTTTCGTGTATGCTATGGCGCAGCTGGCGCATATTCCGGCGAAGAATGTCGAGAAACTCATCACCGACAAGGGTGGGATTGGTTTTCGCGCGCTTTATGATCGTACCGAAATGCCTGCCAGCATGTTTGAAGCAATCCAGATTCTGCTGCGTGTT
>JAJTIB010000169.1 GCA_021300075.1 Rickettsiales bacterium | reverse complement strand
TTCAGGATACTGCGACCCGTGGCAAGATTATACGTCATCGCCGTGCCTTTGAGAATGTTTTTTCCACGCGTCAGTGTCACCTGGCCCGAAAGCGTAATAGTCTGTTTGTCCACATCATAAATCGCCTTTGCGCCCTGCGCGGTTTCAGTGGGGGTGGTGAAGATCACATTCCCATCGGCATCAATCCGGTAAATGCCCTTACCCAGCGCCTCCGAATCGGCGGGGGTTCTGGCTTCCGGTGTTGCTGCGCCAGTGGCGGGCTGTTCTTCACGGTAAAAAACCGTCATCGATGCCGCGCGCATCTTAATGGTACCTTGGGTTGCAATCACGTTGCCGGAAAAGATCGCTTTTTTTTCGTTCTGCAGCACTTCGAGTAGGTCAGAAGCAATTTCAATGGGCTGTTTACTGTCCATTTTCAATGGCGTTGTCTGCGCCAGAGCCGACGCCGCCAGTAACAGCAGCATGGCACTAAAACCCACTATTTTATCAATGTATTTTACCTGCACCGACTACTGCCCCACCTTATTTAGAGTCATGTTCACACGGCCTCTGCCGCCAAAAAGAATCCGGCTACCGTTATCCCTGATTTCAAAGCCGGTGGCAAGCAGCTTGCCCATTGGCCCCTGCCCCTCGACGGCAAGGTCGCCATGCGCTGTGGAGGTCTTGGTATCGACCTTCACACGCTCGGTAGTGAATTGATAGCCGTCCTCATGGTAAAGCATGACACCGCCGCTTAGGAATAGTAATTTGCTATCGTCGTGGTACTCGCCCGCCTTGGCGGTCAGCGAGAGCCAGGCGCCGCTTGATGTAAACATATCGGCAGCGACATTTTCAAGGCCAATAAGAGTGGTGCTCTGCTGCGTCGCTTTATCCGCAGTTATGGTATATTTCTGCCCCTTGTTGTCCGTTCCCTCATAGCGCGGCTTATTCATCACTGGCGTGACACTGGATTGGCCATTCTTACCCTCCTGCATCACGAATGAGACACGTACTCCGCTATTGTTATGTGACAGCAATGGCCAGGCAATAAGCAGTGTCATCGCCAGCAGCGAGACTACGCCCAGAAACCATTTGCTGAACACCACAAAACGCGTGTAGCGCGAAATATAACCAAATACCGTGTCCGCCTCGCGCAGCCCGGGCGTGCGGGCCAGAGTGGCGCGAATCGACTCAAAGGAAACCGTGCTTCGGGTTTTAGGGTCTTTCAACATACATGCTACATGACTCCGGCGCGCAGACAGTCATGGATATGTAAAATCCCCACCGGACGCCCTGCATCCACCACAAAAAGCGCCGTGATGGATTTACTGTTCATGATGCCGAGCGCCTCGGCCGCGAGCATCGCCGGGGTCGCGGTCACGGGATGACGTGTCATGACTTTCGCCGCGTCAGAGACGAGCAGCTGATCATCCATATGACGGCGCAGATCGCCATCGGTAATAATTCCCAGCAATTCGCCCTTGGCATTGACCACGCCTGCACAGCCAAAGCGCCGCGCTGTCATGGCAAGGAGCACTTCGCGCATCGGCGCATGTTCAGCCACCAGCGGCAATTCTTCGCCCCGATGCATCAGGCCTTCCACACGCACAAAGGCTTTGCCAAGGCGTCCTCCGGGATGAAGCACCCCGAAATCATCACGCGAGAAACCTTTTCTGGTGAGCAGCGCCATTGCCAGCGCGTCGCCAAACGCAAGCATCATGGTAGTTGAAGTGGTCGGCGCACCCGTTGGCGAGGCTTCGGGAATTTCCGGCAGAATAAACGCCATATCCGCCGCCTCGGCAAGGGCCGATCCACCCCGCCGCGCTAACCCTACGAGCAGAATACCAAACCGGCGCGTATAGGCAATGAGGTCCGACAGCTCCGCCGTCTCGCCCGAGTTGGACAGGCAGATAACTGCGTCCTCGGCGGTAATCATCCCCAGATCACCGTGGCTGGCTTCCGATGGATGAACGAAATAGGCCGGCGTACCGGTTGAGGCCAGGGTTGCCGCGATTTTACGCGCAATATGGCCGCTTTTGCCCATTCCGCTCACTATCACCCGACCCCGGATTGCGGTAAGACGCTCCACCAGCTCCAGAAATTCTGCGCCCAGCGAGGCCTCGACCGCAGCAATACCTTCTGCCTCGCGCCGCAGCACTTGCCGTGCCGCCTCGATCAGTGGTGAAGTTCTACTTTTTTCCTGCGGATTCATAAAGCTAATGCGCGAAAATATCCTGATCCGGCCAGCCTTCAAGGTCCAGCCGAGCACGAGTCGGAAGAAAATTGAAACATTGCCGCGCCAGTTCCATCCGGCCTTCACGCGCCAGCATGGCGTTCAATTTCTCGCGCAGCGCATGGAGGTAAAGCACATCCGCCGCCGCATAACTCATCTGCTCGGGCGAAAGTGTGGCCGCACCCCAGTCTGAGGTCTGTTGCTGCTTGGAGATATCCGTACCAATCAACTCGCGGCAGAGATCTTTGAAACTATGGCGGTCGGTGAAAGTGCGCGCGAGGCGCGAGGCAATTTTGGTGCAGTATACAGGCGCCGTCAGCGCGCCGAGATAATGATATATCAGCGCAATATCAAAGCGGCCAAAATGGAAGATCTTGACCCGCTGCGGATCGGTAAGCAGCGCCACCAGATTGGGCGCGTGATACTGGTCGGCAGCGAATTGTACCAGATGGGCGTCGCCCTTACCGTCGGAGAGCTGGACGACACAGAGTCGGTCGCGATGGGGGTTCAGCCCCATTGCCTCGCAATCAATGGCGATGTCGCCTTCAAGCTGCAAGCCTTTGGGTAAGTCACCCTGATATAAATGCACGGTAATGGCCGCCTCCCAACTAAAGTAAGGCGCGAAATTGCCATAGCAGGCGAGATTTTACAAGCAGAAGGTTGAAAAACTTGGTTTTTTGCAGCGTTATTTCGTTTTCTTAATTGATTGCTCAAGCCGCGCCTTGAGAGCGGTATCGAGAATGTCCTGAGCGATGACAAGGCCCTTGATATCCGGCTGAATCAGCGTCTTAAATCCGGCTTCCAGTTTTTTTATCTCTTGGGGGTCACTCGCAATTTTTTCCCGACATTTCAGAATAAAGGCACGGCCATTCTGATTGGAGGTAGTTTCGAGCGTGACGCCCGTCAGCCTGGCGTCTTTCATGGCCTTGATGATGGTCTCTTTGTACTGCATCAGCAATTCGTCCGGTGTGCCCGGTGCAGTGCCAATGAGAATGGCATTGCTGTTCGGTGGAATGCGGGAATCCTCAAAGGCGATGCTAGAAATCGCAGCCTTGCCGAACATGGGTGCAAACCATTCCTTAAGGCGGCGGGCGACCCTTTCATCCTTAAGAAAATATCCCCTTGCGTCACGCGTGCCAAGTGCCGCAGCGGGATCGTGTCCGAGTAGTTCGGGCGAGCCCTCAATATCGATTTTACGATCCCCCGCACTTGATGCGTAAGGCTTATGGTCCGCCACTTTATCGTATTTGTTATTCACCGCAAAACGGCGCACACCGTGATCTTTATACTGTTGGGCCATGGGCAGTTCAATGGCAGCAAAAGACGCGCAGGCGATGTTACGCACCAAATTACGAATACGAGCATCCGGCGACAAAGGCTTGTCACGTTCTGTCGTCTCGTCAAACCACACCAGATGCTGACCCCGTGTGTCTTTCGCGGTCAATTCATCAATGAGACAGCGCATCGCATCGCTCACCACATTACCGCCCTTGCTGTAGCCGATTAGTTGAAAATGCTGGGCAATATGCTCGGCATTCGCCCTCAATGTCAGGGGAATTTTAAGTGGCCGCGCGTCATTCACATCAATTTTTTCCGGCTCCGTCACCATGCATTTGAGCATGAGCCTGGCGATGCGGCGGGCACTGGGTGAGGCTTTTTCGAACTTGTCGGCCTTACCCGTCCTGCTGATTTCATCCAGCTCATCAAGCCGTTCCATCAGCTCAACCGCATTCAGGAACGGATTTTTCTGGGTATCGCAAGCATAGAGAATGATAGGCTTTTTTAGTTCCGTTGATTTACCACGCAACGCTGCAATCGGCGTTACTTCGCCCTGCGAATGGTGGATGAGCGATTCAATCCCGTGGGTGATACTGGTCACATCTTTCAGGGTTTCACCCTGCGCGTGGCTGGAGGTGATGACGATTCTCGGCAGTTCTTTATCAGAACTCTTCCCGGCAAATTGCTCTACGATTGCATCAATATCCGCTTCGACAATCTCGCCCTGGTCTGATTCCGTCAGAAATTTATGGTTATATTTTTCGTTGTATAACAGACCCGCGCCGGGGATGACATCCCCCAGCGCCTTAGCCAGTCGCAC
>JAJTIB010000109.1 GCA_021300075.1 Rickettsiales bacterium | reverse complement strand
GGCAGGAGCTTGGCATCGCCCCCGCCAAACAGATTCAATGCAAAAAGACCAAAAGTGACGATCAGAGTAATGAACGCTGTAAGCAGGGCGGGTAGAAGCGGTAACCCAAGCATGAGTGCGGCTGGAAGAAACAGGCCTGCAATTGCAAGACACAAAATATTGGGAATCACATAATCGCGTCCGTCGCGGTAAATGACCACGCTGAGCAATCCCGAAAGTATCAGCGCGAAGGCGAGGGGGAAATAGCTGGCGAGGGCATCCATAGTCATTCCCTTTTTTTGATTGTCAGGCCTCGCGCCTTGGTTTACCCTTACCAGTGAAAATCACAAGGTGAAGATGAACCAGTCCTCCTCAGCTTCCTCAGCACCTCGGCGCGGCCATATTATTGTTATCGGCAATGAAAAGGGCGGCTCGGGCAAAACCACGACGACCCTGCATTTGATGGTGTCTTTGCTGCGTCTTGGTTTCAAGGTTGGCAGCATGGACATTGACGCGCGCCAGCGTTCGCTGACCCGCTACCTTGAAAACCGTAAAGTGACGATCGCCAAAGAAGGCGTGCCGCTGCCCATGCCGCAACATGTGGTTGTTAATAAAAGCCCGTATCTGACCCAGCATGAAGTCGAGGCCGACGAGCGCGACCGGTTTACAAGGGCGCTGGCAAAACTGCTCATTTCCTGTGATTTCGTGATTATCGACGCGCCGGGCAACGATACATACCTCTCGCGTTTGGCGCATTCCTTTGCTGACACGGTGCTTACTCCCATCAATGACAGTTTTGTCGATCTTGACGTGCTGGCCACGGTGGATGGCAATACGCTCGAGGTGATCAAGCCCAGCATTTACAGCGAAATGCTGTGGGAGCAAAAAATGCTGCGCGTCAAGCGCGACGGCGGTAGCATCGACTGGATTGTGATGCGAAATCGCCTGAGCAATATCGACGCACGCAACAAGCGTATGATAACACAGGTGATGGAATCGCTCGCTAAGCGCATCGGCTTTCGGCAGGCGCCGGGCTTTTCCGAGCGGGTGATTTTCCGTGAAATGTTTCTGCTTGGCCTGACCGTGCTCGACGTGACTGAGACGACCGCGACCTCCAGCTCGCTTTCCATGTCGCATCTGGCGGCGCGGCAGGAAGTGCGCGAATTGCTGAAAGCACTCAGAATCCCCGCAATTGACCAGCGTATCAGCGACGTGCGTGCGGTCGCCGCGCAGACGCCGGTGGCGGCTAATGCGCCTGCTGTGGCTGCATCCAAAGCCGCCTCTGTCTTGGCGGAGAGTGCCGCCTGAATCCATGACCGCAGCCCTGCCCAACGCTTCGATATTTCGTGCTTATGATCTGCGCGGCGTGGTGGGCGAAAATCTGCAGATGGCGGATGGTTATGCGATCGCGCGAGCCTTTGCCAGCCAGGTGATTGATCTTGCTGGCAACCCCACTCCTAAAATCGTCCTGATGCGCGACGGCCGTCTTTCTTCGCCGGCGCTTGCCTCCCAGTTTCGTGAGGGGCTCATGAGCACCGGTGCGGTCGTATTGGATGCGGGTATCGGCCCAACCCCGATGTGTTATTTTGCCGGATTGCATCTGGCGGCGGAAGGGGCGGTGATGGTGACGGGGTCGCACAACCCCAAAGATCATAACGGTGCGAAATTCACCTGCGGCGGCAAGAGTCTGCATGGTGAAGCATTGATGGAATTGCGCCGCCGTCTGGCGCGCGGCGCTATTATCACCGGGCGCGGCCACAGCGAAGAAGTCTCAGTGCTCGAGCCCTATCTTGCGGCGATTAAAAAAGCTCTGCCACCCGGCCTACGGCTTGGCGATTTGAACATCGCCTGGGATGCGGGCAATGGTGCAGCAGGTGAGGTGATCGAAGCACTGGTAGCGGGTAGTGCGCGGGCGGCGACCACGCTTTATACCAAGCCGGACGGAAATTTTCCGCATCACCACCCCGACCCGTGCGAAGAGGAAAATCTCCAAGATCTCAAAAAAATCGTTCGTCAGCGCGGCGCGATGATGGGCCTGGCCTTTGATGGTGACGGCGATCGGCTCGGCGTAGTCGATGATCGAGGCCGGCGGGTGAGTCCCGACCATCTTTTGATGCTGTTCGCGCGCGATATTTTAAGCCGCTACAGCGATGCGACGATCATGGCGGACGTCAAAACCAGCGACCAGTTCTTTACTGACGTAAAACTCCACGGCGGTCATCCGCTTATGTGGAAAACTGGCCATGCCCTCATTAAAGACAAGATGCGCGAAACGGGCGCCCTATTCGCCGGTGAAGCCAGTGGTCATATTTTCTTTGCCGATGAATATTTGGGCTATGACGACGCGCTTTATGCCGCACTGCGCCTTGTACGAATTGTGATGGCAAGCGGCCAGAAATTAAGCGCGCTGGTCGCATCATTGCCGCCGCTTCATAGTTCGCTTGAGTGGCGTATTCCCTGTGCGGAGTCTGAAAAACAGCGCATTATGGAGGGCCTTGCCGCCCGCCTGCTGAAGGAGGGTGCGCGGGTGAACCGGCTCGATGGCGTGCGCGTGAGTAATGATCATGGCTGGTGGTTGATTCGCACCTCTAACACTCAGGCAATGTTGACCGTGCGCTGCGAGGGCTTTGGGGCATCAGGACTGGCCGAAAATCGTTACCAACTGGCGCAGTATTTGAAAGAATATAGCTTGCGGCTGCCCTAGCTAACGCTTGAGACTTCACTATTTAGTGCCTGTAACCTCTTCTGGCAAAGTGAAGAGGTTGATTGTGGGCATCAAGAAATACCACTTCAGTATGTTGTTGCATTGCACCAATGCGGGTGATGGCTACGCCGGTTTCAGCAGCGACGGCAGTAATGTTTTGTCGCTTGGAAGCTGGGGCGGTGAACAGTAACTCATAATCATCCCCGCCGGTGAGCATGGTTTCAATATCGCCAGTTCTGGCGAGCGGCATGTGCGGGATATGCACCACCGCCCCGAGGTCACTAGCCTTACATAGATGGGTAAAATCTTGCACCAGCCCGTCTGAAATATCGATCGCGGCACTGGCAATTCCGCGCATTGCCAGCCCTACTGCAATCCGGGGCTCAGGTGCAAAATAGCGGTCAAGCCATGGCTGCACGGCCGCATCCGGCGTTTTTTCGCCGAGTGCATAAGGCAGGGCGAGTGCGGCTTCGCCGATGGTTCCGGTCACATAAAGATCGTCCCCTGCTTTTGCGCCGCGCCGCAGCAAAGGCTCAGGCGTGAGCCCGAGTAACGTGGCGGTCAGGTGAATATTTTCACTGCCTGTAGTCGAATCGCCTCCGACTAGCACTATGCCGAAATGCTGCTGTTCCTGCTGCAGCATGGCAGAAAATTGCTGCAGCCATTCTTCTGAAATAGTTGCAGGCACATGCAGGTTGAGGAGATAGCGCCAGGGTGCCGCCCCCATAGCGGCAAGATCGGAAAGATTGCGGCGCAGCAATTTCTGCGCGAAATGGGCGGGGCTTGCCCCGCGCGGCAGATGGATGCCCTCAATCACACTATCGGTGGTCACGACCAGCGTCTGGCCGGCCGGAACG
>JAJTIB010000153.1 GCA_021300075.1 Rickettsiales bacterium | reverse complement strand
AGCTTTTCAGCGCCGGCGCGGCCAATTAGCACATAATCACATCCGCCCCGGAAGTGACTTGGCCAGATATCCTTAACCAATGCTCGTAATCGGCGCTTGATGCGATTACGAAACACCGCATTACCGCAGGCGCGGCTGACGGTGAAGCCAACACGGCAGATTGTATCTTGCGGTGCAGAACTGGCGATCATACGTATAATCACAGCCGAAGTCACGAACTTACGGCCGTGATTCGCGCGCAGAAAATCAGCCCTTCGGGTGATGCGTTCAATGACAAGTGAAACTGGTTTTGCGCCTGACATGGCAGGCCCGCTTCATATCTAGGCGGTGAGAACTTTGCGGCCCTTGGCGCGACGCGCGGCCAGCACACGGCGGCCACCAACAGTTGCCATACGCGCACGGAAGCCATGCCGACGCTTGCGGACGAGCTTGCTGGGTTGGTAGGTGCGTTTCATGGGGCACTCCATCAGGTCGAATCGTTAAGGGCGGTCTAGTTAATGGGGTTTTCTACCCCTGTCAAGCCTTTCCAACAGCGCGGAGATAGGCCAGCAGCAATCACGCTTGTATCTGGAATAGTTACTGATAGATTCCGCGCATGTTTTCTTATTTGCGGTATTTTTCAGTAATTAGCCTTGTCGTCGTCATGGCAGGTGCGTGGATTTTGGGGCTGATGCTCACGCGGCTTGTCAGCGGCGATTTTATCGCCCAGCAGCAAGCCCAGCATCTTGCTACGATTGACAGTTACACCAGTACCGTCTGGCGCTCCAATACTCCACCCGCGGGGGGGCAGAATGACCCCATCGCTGCCGCGCGCCTGCAACAGGAATCGCAACGATTCTTTGCTCAGCAACCCGTCGCAAAAATCACTATTTTTTCACCCGATGTCCGGCAGCTTTATTACAGTTCCACGCGCGCTTACGCCACAACCGATGGCACAAAGCGGGTGACGCTTTTTGATCTTGCTAAAATTCAACGCTCGCAAGCCACCAGTCGCCTGTTAACGAATGTTTTTCTTACCGGCGGGACGGACGCGACGATGCCCAGAACACTTCTCCAATCCATCGTGCCTATTCGCTCATCGCCCCTTACTTCCGCCCAACAGGCCAAATGTGCCCTTGCCAACGCGCCTTCCGACGCACCATGTATGCCCGAAGCGCTGGTGGAGATTTATACCGACATTACCCCTCTGATGCAGCGCCTCACGCGGATGCAATATATTGTAAGTGGTGCGGTCGTAGTTACGTTTTTATTGCTGCTTGGCATCTTAATGGTGACCGCTATGCGGGCGGAGACGATTATTAGCCGCCAGCATGAGATTAATCTTGAACTCACTGCTGCTGCATCGGCTGCGGAGGCTCAGAACCGCGAAAAATCTCAGTTTCTGGCTAATATCAGCCATGAGCTGCGTACCCCTCTCAACGCCATTATCGGCTTTTCCGACCTTATCAAGAACGAAGCCGGACATCTTTTAAGCGAGAGCCACCAAAGCTATGTGACCGATATCCATAATTCCGGCAAACATCTTTTAAGCCTCATCAATGACATTCTCGATTATTCCAAAGCCGAGGCCGGTAAATTACAGCTGGACTGGGTAGAAAGCGATCTTGGAAAAATCATCCGCAACAGTCTGCGAATGGTCATGCCCCGCGCTGAAACGGCTCAGGTGATGCTGGTTGAGGATATCCTCACAGAATCGCTGGTCATGGTCACCGACAGCAAGAAATTAAAGCAGGTGCTGCTAAATTTACTCTCCAACGCGGTCAAATTTACCCCCGCCGGCGGCGAAGTGCGCTGCAGCGTATGGGAAGAAATCGCAACCCAGCAGATTGTAATTCAGGTTAAAGATACCGGCATTGGGATTGCACCCAAGGACCTCTCCAAAGTCATGATGCCGTTTGGACAGGTCGATAACAGCCTGGCGCGCAAATACGAAGGCACGGGGCTGGGTCTGCCGCTGGCCTCTAAATTCGTTGAGATCATGGGCGGAAAATTTCTGATCGAGAGCGAACTCGGTAAAGGTACAACTATTACCATTCATTTGCCAAAAACACCGAAGAACTGGTCAACCCAGAAGCAGGAGTTATCCCATGTCCGCCCTGACCCCGGCGTCGAAACGACGTAGCATTACCGATATCACTGCGGCCAAAAGCGCAACACCGCTGGTGGCGCTGACTGCCTATACCGCACCCATAGCTGAAATTCTGGATCCCTATTGCGATATTCTCATGGTCGGAGATTCGCTCGGCATGGTCGTCTATGGCTATGACAGCACACTTCAAGTCACACTTGAGCAGATGATCACCCACGCCGAGGCGGTGGTTCGCAAAAGCAATTCGGCGCTCGTAGTGGTGGATTTACCCTTCGGCAGTTATCAGGCAACACCCGAAGAAGCCTTTCGTCACGCAGCGCGGGTGCTGCGCGAAACAGGTGCACAAGCGGTAAAACTCGAAGGCGGCGTCGCGATGGCAGAGACCATTGCCTTTCTGGTGGCGCGCGGTATTCCAGTCATGGCTCATATCGGGCTGATGCCACAGCATGTGCATCAGATGGGCGGCTTCAAAGCGCAGGGCAAGGAAAAAGAACGTCAGGAAGAAATTCTAGCGGATGCGCGGGCGGTTGAAGCGGCCGGTGCATTTGCAGTAGTGCTCGAAGGAATTATGGAGCCGCTCGCGGCACAGATCACTCAGGCGCTTGTCATTCCTACCATCGGCATTGGCGCCTCTGCCAAGTGCGACGGGCAGGTGCTGGTGGTCGATGATATGCTCGGCATGTTCACCCATATGCCACGCTTTGTACGCAATTTCGCCCAATTGCGCCCGGCCATCGAACGCGCTGTCCGAGACTACCGCGACGAAGTGCAGCGCCGCACCTTTCCTGGCCCGAATGAATGTTACGGAAGTCCCAAAACGTAGCTAGGGCGCACGCGGCGCGCCCACGCCCGGCGGCGGACCTTGCGCGGGGAGCTGCTCTACCTGAACGCCACGAGCACGTAGCGCCTGTTCACGGCGGACAGCATCAAATTCCGCTTTCACTTTATCCATGCGCTTGATGCGCTCATCAACAAAATAGCGCATGAAATTCAACTCCCCTTGGGGCAGGGTTTTTTCACTATCAAGAATATGCTGAATAATTTTCGCCGCTGCATCAAACTCGCCGCGCTTTTCATGCACAAAAGCCGGCATTTGCTGCGCCCAGAGGGGAATGTTGAACTGCCCCTCAAGCTGTTTGGCGATTTCAAGTGCCCGTTCACTATCTTTCAGCTTCTGTGTGGACAGATAAATCGCCTGTACCAACCACCACCATTTTTTTTCAACCCGACCTGAAGCATGCTGCTCGAGGTAATCGACGATATAGCGCACGTCGGGGGCATATTGCGTCTGGCTGAAGTAATAACCTGCCATTGCAGGTAGATAATTTGACTCCCGATTGAGGCTATCAAGTGCGATAAACCAATGGTAGAGCCGTTTAAAATCATATTTATAAAGCGCAGTAAACCGCCCGAACGTATCACCGGCATTTTGTAATCCCAGCGCATGCAGCCGAAACAGCGCCTCCTCATCACCAAAAGCCATGGCCTGGAGCGCCACTTCCCCCGGCACGTCAGGAACAATACCCATTTCTGGCAAACGTGTGTGAGTCTGCCACCAGAACACTCCTTGCAAAAAAAGGAGCGACAACAGCGCGACAATAGATAGACGTAAGGACATCAGAACTGCTTACGTTTGAAGTCAATGATCGAAGCGGCCAGCAGCAGCGGGATAAAGATGGCTGCCTGATACAGACCCAACAGCGCGTCTTCATAGGATTTTGGACCGTAAATCAACCAGGCGCTTTTAGCAAAAAAATCCAGACGTGGCACGACAGTGGAAATAATCGTGATAATCCAGTGCGCGGTCAGCCGCAACCACTCCTCCTGCAGCGCTACGCCGGATTTGAGAAGGGCCAGAAAGAATCCGATGAGCCGTGCCAGTGCATAAATTCCAAGGCTTGCGAGCACCGCATTCACACCGCTTTTCAGCGTCAGCACCGCAAATAAACTAATCGCAACGACCAGCCAGGCCTCAAGCAACAGACTTACACTCCAGACAAAGAACCCCGTTTGATTCAGTGGGCCAAGATAATATAAAATCGCTATTGCAGGTAGCGTCAGCAACAATGCCACCAGTGCAAAGCCAAGCCAGTAGGCAAGCACCAACGCCGTGCGCGACAACGGGCGGGACAGCAGCAATTCGACTTCCTTATTCTCAAACGCACTTTGCAGATGAAACCCGATGAACACGATAATTCCGACCATGATCATCACCCGTGAAACCGCGGCGGTAAAGGCCAGCGTCATCTGTGATGGCTCAAGCATTGCCGTCGAGCCAAGCACGCTGCAGATATAGGCAGCAGCGGCAATGGCCGAGAGAATCCCGAGAAACAGCCGATCACGCCGCGCGGTTAGCAGAATATAACGGATATGGGTCACCATTAAAACTCGAGCGGCCGCGAATCGTTCGTGAACTTCTCGTAGATCGATTTATCCGCCGGCTGATAGGACCCCGCCGGATTGATAATCGTAGCTTTAATGAAAATAATCAGCTCGCGGTTGCGGATATTTTCCTGCCGCGATTTGAAGGCATTGCCAACCCAGGGAATATCGCTGGCCAGAGGAATGCCATTATTCTGCAACGTCGCGCCCTGCTCCATCAAACCACCAATGACCATAATACCGCCACTTTTAAGCTTCATAATGGAATCGAGCTCGCGCACCTCCACTATCGGCACCTCATTGTTAATTTCAATTCCCGCCTGCTGCGCGGCAATGGCGGTTCCCGGATCCTGAACAAAGTCCACCTGCCGCGACAGAGTCGGACGTACGCTTAAGGTGACTTCACCTTTTTTCAGATTAATCGAGGGAAGAATGGACAGGATGATACCAATCGGGATTGAGCTGCGGGTTGTGGTATAGCTTGGGTCGGTCTGAATGTTAGTGCCGCCGCCACTGCTTGAGGAACCACCCGTTACCTGCACCTCAAAGAAAATTTTGTTCTGGGCAAACGTCAGCACTGCCTGCTGATTATTAATGGCATGTAGACGAGGGCTCGCAAGGGCCCGCGTTGTACCAAATTGCTGAGTAAGCTGCACCACATCCGTCAGGCTGGGATCGACGCCATCAGTCGAGACTACCGAAAATGCGTTGCCGACGGAAAATCCGTCAGCCGGCTGAAAGTTGAACGTACCTTTATAGTCGTCCAAAGCCGTATTCCAATTGACGCCGGAGGAAAACTCGTCCAGCAGCGTCACTTCAATCAGCTTTGCCTCTATTAACACTTGCGCCGAGGCATTACGCTCCAACGCATCAAGATAACGCGCCATTATTTCATGCTGGCGCTCGCTGGCATTCAGCGAGATCACTCCCGCCTGCCGGTTAATGACATAACCAGAACCGCCGCTTTGTATGCCACCGCCGGCCGAGTTAGCAGCACCGGGCGAATTCGTGCCGGGCGCCGCACTGCCAAGAATTTCCTGAATACTGGCTTCCATGGAAGCCCATAAATCGCTTTCTGCCGTCGAGTCGATACTGGCAGTGGTACCGGTTTTGAGGCCACTGTCGCCACCTGAACTACTGCTGCCTGTGGTATTGCTAACCGAAGTGCTGCCGGTGCTACCACCGCCGGATTGCGCTGAAAGGACATCCGTTGTCACACTAATCGTGCTCTGGCTTGAGCGCACGACGTTGAGGAAACCAATCGAATAATTTTTGAGATAGGGCGTGTCGCGTTCCACCCGCAAGGTTCCGCCTTTCATTGAATAGCGCAGCCCCGCCAGATCCGAAATACGCTCTATCACCTCATTAAACGGCTTATTGGTCGCGCGGAAATTAATGCCGCCTTCAATGCCGTTACCCAACTCAATATCGGTATTGGCAAGTCGCGCCAATTCAAACAGCACATCACGCAGCGGCACATCTTCCGTCACGGAAATGGACACCAGCTTGCTTTGTGAGATTTTGGGCGGGCGAGGCGCCGCAAGAATCTGGGCGAGGTCGGGAATGGGCGGTTCGCCAGTCCGGACATTCCCGCTTTTACGGCCTTCCGAAGCCGCATCACTTGATATATTCCGATAGTCTTCACGCTTCAGATCGAGCTCGCGATCATAGGGGTCGCTCAGTCGGAATCCGTCGAACTCATCGCTCGGCAAACACGCGGTGAGCAGTAAGGCGGATAAAAGCAGGCTCCCAATCGCGGAAAAACGCATCATCAACCTCTGATCACTCTCGTGAATACTATAGCTTGTTGTTTTTAAGGTGCGAAAACACCACATCCACGGTTAATGGATTCGATGATGCTTGCAATCACAATTACACAATTTGTAGTGATTAAGACAGCAACTTGTTCAGATTTTCACTAAATAGTTGCCAGAATGTCGCGCTAGTATCGGTAAAGAACACCAGCCAGAAAAGCGCCGCCAGAATTGCCGGACCAAAGGGAAAAACTTTGCCGCGTCCGGCAAGACGCCAAAGTAAACTCATACCCATGCCAAGAAAACCCGAAAGCACCATCAGCGGAATAAAGCCGCTGGCATGGCCCAGCCAGAATCCAGCCACGGCGAACAGCTTCACATCTCCCCAACCCAGACCTTCGCGTTTGGTTAGATAAAAGAAAAGTCTTTGAAGGAGTACGCTGCCAAGCCCGCCCGTCAGCACAGCTATAGCGACGTCCGTCCAGGCGAAATCCATGACCCAGCCATAGAGCAGCCCGAAGAGCGCCAGAGCAATCTGGCATTCATCGAGCAGGAGATAATGTTCAAGGTCAGTAATAATCATCGCCACCGCCACCCACCAGAACCCGACAAGGGCGATGGTCAGCAGCGAGAGCTCACCCTGCCATACCAGAATAAATACCGTGCCAAGGCCGGTGGCCAGCTCTGTCAGCGGATAGCGCGCACCGATTGCTACTTTACAATATCGGCATTTTCCACGCCCCATGAGCCAGGAAAAAATGGGCACGAGATCGCGCGCGTTTAAAGTGGCGCTACAGGAGGGGCAGCGTGAACGCGTCATCCCTATTTTTTCTGCGCGCGGCAGGCGGTAAGTGATGAGGGTAATGAACGAGCCAACCGCAGCACCCAACATCAGGCCAATGGCAGCAGCAAAGCCTAAAAATGGCGCAAGGTCGATGGCAAGAAGCATAGCTGGCTCAGAAAATAAGGAAAGGCGCGAAAAAACCTGATTATTGCTTGCGTTATCCACAGGTTCGTGGCATGACCTTTCCACCCTACTATATATAGTGGGGCTTTGCCAAGCAGGATTGACGCAAATGCCAGAACGGGTTGCAATTGCCAATGATCATACCGGAGTTGCACTCAAACAGGCGCTTATGGGCGAGATTGCAGCAGCCGGATTTGAGGTCATCAATCTGGGGACAGACGATGCGGTAAATGCGGTTGATTATCCCGATTTTGGCCGCTCGCTGGCCGAGAGCATTGCGGCGGGCGAAGTAAAGTTCGGGATTGCGATTTGCGGCTCGGGGATTGGTATTTCAATTGCCGCTAACCGCGTGGCGGGGGTGCGTGCGGCCTTATGCCATTCAGGCCGTGAGGCGGAGCTGGCGCGCCAGCATAACGATGCGAATATCCTCGCGCTCGGCGCGCGGTTGATTGGTGTAGAAGAGGCGAAAGAATGCGTTCGCCGCTTTCTTAGCACTGCATTTGAAGGCGGCCGACACACCGCGCGGGTAAAAAAATTAGGGTAAATAAAAAGGAGCGAATCATGGCACAGGCAGCAAAAAAACAGGATAAGGCAATGGGTGGATTTTTTGAAAAACCGCT
>JAJTIB010000097.1 GCA_021300075.1 Rickettsiales bacterium | reverse complement strand
GGGGACGCCGAGCGTGGTCACGGCCCAGTCGGGGAAGGAGGGGGTGGGCGCGGCAGGTGCGGAGGCGGCAGGTGCGGAGGCGGAAGGTGCGGGCGCAGCCGCCGGAGTCTGTGCCTGTGCGGCGGCACTCATGAGCAGGAGAGGAATGATAAGGGATAAGCGCATGATGAGAAACTAGCGCCGCGTTTCCCGCTTGTCATCCCTCATGGCGAAGATTTGCACAGGGGGTAGGGCAGGATTCTTCAGAAGCCATCCCCTGCCAGCGGAAGATGGTTATCTGCCACAGCGGGGGGAGATTTTAGGCAATCCTGAATTTCAACTGCTGATTAACTGCCTTCCCTGATACCTGGAACCTGATACCTGCTCCCTGAAATCAGAAAGCCGCACTGCCAGCGGGGCGCTCCTCGATTATGCCGAGGCGTTTGGCTTTGGTAAGTTTACGCAGAATCATGTCGCGCTTGAGTTTCGATATGTGGTCGACAAAGACAATGCCATTTGTATGGTCAATTTCATGCTGAAGGCAGGTGGCGAGGATGCCGCTTGCGTGCAGGGTTTTTTCTGCGCCATGTTCATCGAGGTAACGCACGGTGATGGTCTTCGGGCGCTCCACCTCGGAATACTGGTCGGGGAAGGAGAGGCAACCTTCAAGAAACACCGATTGTTCGGGCGAAGTTTCCACCAGTTCGGGATTGACGAATTTCATCGGCTCTTTGCGGCCATCGCGCTGGGCAACATCCACCACCACGCAGCGTTGGTGGATGCCCACCTGCACTGCCGCTAGTCCAATGCCATCATTGGCATACATGGTCTCGAGCATGTCGCTCAGTAATTGGCGTACGGTATCATCCACCACCGTCACTTTGGCGGAGGGGACATGCAGACGCGGGTCGGGTTCTACCACCAGGGGAAGTATAGCCATTAGGTCATTCTAAAACGGTAAGAGGCCGCTGGCAAGGGGTTAGCAGCTTTTATCTTCTACCTCACGCTAGCGGGAGATCGGAAAAATTCGCGGATCATCCGATCATCGAATCACCGCCTCCAGCCGCGCCAGTACCTCAGCTTTGCCCAAAACTGCCATCGCATCGGGGATATCCGGCCCGCTCATCGTACCAAACAAGCTAGCACGCAGGGGCGGCATCAATTCGCCCAGTTTCTTGCCCGATGATGAAGCAACCTCGTGAATTGCGGCCTTGACGGATTCCGCCACCCAGGGCTCGGCGAGTGACTGTAGGGCGGGGATGAGGAGGGCAAAATTCGCTTTGCCTTTGACCAGTACCGCCTGAGCCTTTTCGTCATAGTTGGCTGGGCGTTCAGCAAACAGTTTTGCGGCTTCGGCCAGTTCAATAATTGTTTGAGCTCGTGATTTAAGTAGTGGCATTACTTTTATCAACAGGTCGGGGGGAGTATTCTTTGTGGGTAAAACTGGCGCGACCATACCTGCCAGATCGGCGTCGCTTCTTAGTTTCAGATAATGGGCATTGACATGGCCGAGCTTCGCGAAATCGAGCCGCGCGGGGGATTGCCCGACATGGTCAAGCGTAAACCACGCGATGGCCTCAGCATCCGAAATAATTTCATCATCCCCATGTGACCAGCCCAGACGCAGCAGATAATTCCGCATCGCTTCGGGAAGATAGCCCATATTCGCATATTCGCCAATCGCTGTGGCGCCGTGGCGCTTACTTAGTTTCGCGCCGTCAGGCCCGTGAATGAGTGGGATATGGGCAAACGCAGGCACGTCCCACCCCATCGCTTCATAGATAACCATCTGGCGGCTGGCATTGTTCAGATGGTCGTCACCTCGGATGATGTGGGTAATGCTCATGTCGTGATCATCGACCACTACAGCGAGCATATAGGTCGGTGTGCCGTCTGCACGCAGGATGATAAAATCATCGAGTGTTTCTGAGGCGACGCGAACCTCGCCTTGGACCAAATCCCGCACGATCACCTCACCTGCAAGCGGTGCTTTGATGCGAATCGCGGGTTTGACGCCTGCGGGCGGTGTGATTTTACTGTCGCGCCATTTACGGTCATAACGATAAACCACACCGATGGCTTCGGCAGCCGCCCGTTTCTCTGCCAATTCTTCGGGCGTTTCGTAACAGTAATAAGCCTGACCTAGACGCAGTAATTCCTCTGCCACTTCGCGGTGGCGTGCGGCTCGGATGCTTTGATACACAATGTCGCCATCCCAGCAGACACCCAGCCAGCTCAAACCATCAATAATGGCATTTTTTGCGGCCTCGGTCGAGCGTGCGAGGTCGGTATCTTCGATGCGTAATTTGAACTCGCCGCCATGATGGCGGGCAAATAGATAATTGAACAGCGCCGTGCGCGCGCCGCCGATATGTAAATCGCCGGTGGGGGAGGGCGCGAATCGGGTGATGATTTTCATGCGCTCGACTGGTAACAAAGGGTATGGTGACACGCAAGTATATCCTGAATCTCTGGCGCGAGGGCACGGCGGGGCTGCTGCTCATGCCGATCGCATTTATCGCTGGCATCGCGCTTTATTTTGCTCTGCCCGTCGAGCCGCATCTCTTGCCGCTGGCGCTGGCAGTGGCGATGCTGGCGGCATGGTGGTGGCGTTGGCGGCGGCGCGCACATCCGGCCACGCGCACGGCTCTGGCCGCATTCTTCGTGGCGCTGGGCGTTTTCTGGGCCTGTCTTTACACGGCGCAGATTCGCCACCCGATGCTCGAGCGCGCCATGACCCCGCGTCCGGTCACGGGTATCATCGAGAATATCGAGATTACCGCCAAGGGTCACCGCATCACGCTCGCGGCGGTGACGATTGCGGGGCTTGCGCCTGAGCAAGCGCCGCACCGCGTGCGCCTTGCGCTGCGCGGTAAAATACCGGATCTGCAAATGGGTGATTCAGTGCGCCTTAATGCCGGACTTTTACCGCCGATGGGCCCAGCCTTGCCACATAGTTTCGATTTTGCGCGCTATTTCTTTTTCCGCGATATTGGCGCGGTGGGCTATGGCCTTAACCCCATCACTATTACTGACAAAGCCCGCGAGGGCGAGGGCTGGAGCGCGATGTGGGCGCGCTGGCGGCATCAGTTAACGGAAAATATCATGGCCACTCTGCCGCTGCCGCATGGCGCGGTCGCCGCCGGACTCATTACCGGCGAGGACGCAGCAATTCCCGAAGCCACGTTCGACCAGTTACGCGCCGCTAATCTCGTCCATATCATCGCTATTTCCGGCACGCATATGGTGATGATTGCGGCGATTGTGTTTATTGGATTGCGCCTGTTGATGCTCCTGATTCCTGGCTTCGGCCTGCGCCCGCACGCCAAGCAGATCGCCGCTTTTTTGACCTTGATTGTGCTCACCGGCTATCTGCTGATTACTGGTTTGATGATCTCAGCCATCCGTGCCTATGTCATGATGGCAATGATTCTTCTTGCCCTGATGTTCGATCGCGATGTGATGCCGATGCGCTCGCTGGTGCTCGCCGCACTCCTGATGTTGCTGTTTGATCCCTCGGACCTGCTTGAACCCGGCTTTCAGCTTTCCTTTGTGGCGACCATGGCAATTATCGCTTTCATCGGCTCACGAGAGGCTCCGAAACTGCGCTTTCATGGCCCGACACTCTTCACCTACCTCTTCTGGCTGATGATGATGAGCGTGGTAGCCGAAGGCGCGACCGCGCCCCTTGTCATTCATCATTTCAATAATCTCGCGATTTATGGTGTTTTTGCCAATACACTTCTGAGTCCCGTCGTGGCGCTCGTGATCATGCCGATGGTGGCGCTTTACTTCCTGCTGCTGCCCTTTGGTATCGAAGCAGTTGCGCTCCATATCATGAGTTATGGCATTACGGCCATGCTCAAAATGGCAGAATTCATCTCCGGTCTGCCCCATGCCTTGACGTTTCTGCCCTCAATCCCTGGCTATGGTGTGGCACTTTTCGTGACCGGGCTTGTCTGGCTGTGCCTTCTGAATAACCGGCTACGGCTGGCCGGAATTCTGCCGATGATGATTGGGGTGATGACGCTGTTCACCGTCACCTTACCTGATTTTCTGGCGACCGCCGAACTCAAACAGATCGCGATGCGAACAGAATCGGGCTATGTGCTGCTGCGCGGGCGCGCGCAGTCCCTCATTCCCGAACTCTGGGCGAATGGTACGGGGAGCGCAAAACTGATATATAATCCCAAAGCCTGGCGCTGTGATGCGGTTGGTTGCGTCGCCGAGGTCAAGGGCCGCCGCATCGCGGTGAGTGAGCAATATGAAGCGCTGAAGGAAGATTGTCGCTTGAGTGATTTCATCCTGACGCGACTGAAAGATGCGCGTTGCTCGAGTCGTACCCGTGTATTCAACAGTTACTATACCCCAGGGACCATCGGACTTTTTATTACAGTTGATGCCATCCGCGCTGAAACCAGCAGCGATTGGCAAGGTAACAGGCCATGGAGTGAGTAGGTTATTGGTTAGAGGTTACAGGTTGTAGGGAAGGATGCAATCAGGGCAGCTTCCTCTAGCTAAAACCTATAACCTATAACCTGTAACCTGCGCTCCTCTTCTATCTTGCCACCGGCTTCCAGCCACTCTATAGTCTCGGATTATGCCTTTAAGCCTGGAAAAAAAATGTGCCGAGCGCGGCCTCAAAATGACTGGCCAGCGGCGGGTGATTGCCCGCGTACTGGGCGAATCACATGACCATCCGGATGTGGAAACACTACATCAGCGCGCCAGTAAACAGGACCCAAAAATCAGTATTGCAACCGTGTACCGCACGGTACGGTTGTTTGAGGAATCCGGTATCATTGAGCGTCATGATTTCCGGGATGGACGTGCACGCTATGAGGAGGCCCCTGAATCGCACCATGATCACCTTATTGATTTGCGCTCGGGCAAGGTGGTGGAATTTACAAGCGAAGAAATTGAAAAACTGCAGGAACGCATTGCCAAAGAACTGGGCTACAAGCTGGTGGATCATCGGTTGGAGCTTTACGGTGTTCCCATTGAAACCAAGCATGCCAAATGAAATTTGACCCCGTATTCGCGCCCATTGTGCAGGGCAATCTGGTCGTGCGTCTGGCAGAAAACGAGGGCGAAGTCGAGGCCGCTCAGCGCCTGCGTTACCGTATTTTCTGCGAGGAAATGGGTGCTTCTGCCAATCAGGAAGTCAAGACCCAGCGGCGGGATTTTGACCAGTTCGATGCAGCTTGTCACCACGTCCTGGTGCTTGACGAGTCTCATGCGGCGGGCGAAAAAGTGGTTGGCACTTATCGTTTACTCACCCGCAGCAACATGGCGCAGCTGGGGCATTTTTACACCGAGGGCGAATATGACATCGCTAAGCTCAAAGCCTATCCCGGCGAGATTATGGAGCTGGGGCGCTCCTGTGTGGAGGTTCCATACCGCACGCGGCCGGTGATCCAAATGCTGTGGAAGGGTATCGGCGCTTATGTGACAGCGAAAAATATCACCCTGATGTTTGGCTGTGCGAGTTTTAATGGTACCGACCCCAAGGCGCACCAGCTGGCACTTGCTTATCTATATCATTTTCATCTGGCACCGGAAGAAATTCGACCGCGTGCGCTTGAGCAATATTACACCAACATCAACCTGATGGCAAAAGAGGCGATTGATGCGCGCTCGGCACTCGCCGGCCTGCCTCCGCTTATCAAGGGCTATTTGCGTCTGGGTGGATTTATCGGTGACGGGGCGGTGGTCGATCACGCATTCAACACCACGGACGTATCGATTGTGGTGCGAATGCAGGGTATGGCCGATAAATATACCAGCCGCTATACGCCGGGCGATTAGCGTGACCATGTCGCATTCTATACATCTATTGTCTTCTTCCCGCCTGCGCGCGGTCTGGCGGGCGCTGTTACTCGTGGTGTGGGTGTTGATATGGTTTCTGCCGGTGTTGCTGATGTGGCTTTTGAGAAGCCAGACCATTCGCCGCTATCTGGTGCATGTTTTCTTTCGCGGGGTCACACATATTATTGGCTTTGAGATTCGCACGACTGGCATGCCGTCACCTGCGCGGCCACTATTGCTGGTCGCCAATCACGCCAGTTATTCGGATGTCTTTGTGCTGGCGAGCCTCTTACCTCTCTCTTTCACACCCAAGCAGGAGGTGCGCTCCTGGCCGGTGATTGGATTTTTCTGCGTGCTTGCGGATTCGGTCTTTGTCGAGCGCAAACCCAGCCAGTTACAGGAAGCCCGTGACAAGATGCAGGCGCGGCTCGATTTGGGCAAGGCGCTGTGTATTTTTCCTGAGGGCACGACCAATGACGGGATCCATATCAAGCCATTCAAGAGCGGCTTCTTCTCCCTCGCCGAGGAAGAACCATTGCCGGTGCAGCCAGTCACAATCAGTTATACGGCGGTGGCACATCAGCCCATTCCGCGCGACGCGTACGACCGGGTGGCCTGGGTCGGTGAAGCGACGTTTTTTGGGCATTTTCTGAGGCTTTTGGGCTATCCATCGGTCACGGTCGAGGTCTGTTTCCATACGCCCAAGAAACTCGAGGATTTCGAGGATCGAAAGGCGCTCAGCGGCGCCTGTCAGGCTGTGATTCAGGAACATCATACGAAGGTGCTGGGTTATGCTCGTTGAAATTACCGAAGCGGACGGGGTGCGGATTGACCTCAAATACGCCACGCCCGAAAATTTTACCGGCAAGCCGGTATACCGCACCGGCGCGCCCTGTTTGCTCCATCCCGAGGCTGCCGAAAAACTGCGCGTGGCGATCAAGCTCGCCGCCGTGCAGGGGCTGCATTTCGTAATTCTGGATGCCTATCGGCCAACGGAAGCCCAATGGAAGCTCTGGGAACATACGCCCGACCCTCATTTTCTGGCTGATCCGCGTAAAGGCTCGCCCCATTCGCGCGGCGTGGCGGTGGATCTTAATCTCTGCACCGCCGATGGCTGCGAACTCGATATGGGTACGGCGTTTGATGCGTTTACGCCCCTTTCTCACCATGGGAATCAGGAAATCTCAGCAGAAGCGCAGAAAAATCGCTTGTTGCTGATGGGAATCATGACCACGGCGGGCTGGGATTTTTACCGCAATGAATGGTGGCATTATCAACTTTTTAACAGTCGCGATTATGCCCTCAATTCCGATGCCGAAGCAGGCGGGCGGATGCTGGGCAGCTAGCCATGAGCCGTGAGCCATGAGGTTTTAGCTGATGCGATGTATGTTGCAAGCCCTTGCCTCTTGCCTCGTAAAGCTAAAACCTCATGGCTCAAACCTTGTGGCTTTTTATTAAAATCCACAGGATTATTAATTATTCCTTAAGGGCGAAATGTTATGGTATGGTGTAATCGCCTGAGAAGGAGTTAGGCCAGTGATTGAAACTTACAGCACTGCATTGTCCGGATTGAATGCGT
>JAJTIB010000008.1 GCA_021300075.1 Rickettsiales bacterium | reverse complement strand
TCCGAAAAGGTCTCCCATATCGAGGGTACTGGATTAGGTGTCTATCTGACCCGGCGTCTGGTCGAATATCATCAGGGAACGCTCAGTTTCACCAGCGTAGAAAATCAGGGAACCACGGTTGATATTTGCTTTCCCATCCTTGCCTTTGACCGTATGCCGAGTGCGGCCTAAATATCCGTTTTGATCCGTGTGCCAAGCGTGAGACGTAGGGCATTGGCAATGGCCAGAAGGTCAATCACTTCTTGTATGACCGCGCCCATTACGGGGGTGATGTGACCAGCGGCGGCAAAGCCCATGCCGAGCAGTGAAAGGGTGATACCGCCGATGGCGCTCTGCAAGGCGATGACGCGAAGACGTTCACTGATATGGATTAACTCATCCACTTTCACCAGCGAATTCTCCATGATGACCGCGCCCGCTGCCTCAGCCGTTACGCTGCTATGCTGGCCAAAGGCGATGCCGACCGTCGCTGAGGCAAGTGCGGGTGCGTCGTTAATACCGTCGCCCATGAATAAGGTGGGGGCAAGGGCTGTCTCGGCGCGCACAATCGCGACCTTCTGCTCAGGGCTTTGCGAGGCCTTCGTCTCGGTAATACCCAGCAGCGCGGCAAGGTAATTAACCTCCGATTCGCGGTCACCTGATACAAGCATCACTTTGCTAAACTGGTGCGCTGGTGAAAGATGGCCGATGAAGGATTTCCCCTCAGCGCGCGGTGCGTCGCGAAATTGGAAGGTGGCGGCATAAGCGCCATCTTGCAGAATGACACATTCCAGTCCCGCCGCTGTGGGCGGCAGCAGTGCGGCCATCTTGGGTGCGAGCTGCAGCAATTTACGGCGGTGCGTGACGCTGATTTCATGCCCCGCGATAATACCGGTAAGGCCTTGACCGGGCTTTTCAGAAACGCTGCTGGCTTCCATCCGTACGAGGTTTGACTTTTTCGCGGCTTCAAGAATTGCGCTTGCGAGCGGATGTTTCGAGTAACTTTCCAGACTTGCGGCACGGGCGAGAATTTCGTCGCGCGTGATACCGGGGGCGGGAATAATTTCTGTCAATTCCGGTTTGCCGTAAGTGAGCGTTCCGGTTTTGTCGAAAATCGCCGTGCGGCAGGTGGGCAGTCGTTCAAGCACGGTTGGGTCCTTGATGATGATGCCGCGCCGCGCTGCCATTGAAATTGCGCCCACAATTGTAATTGGAATGGCGATAATCAGCGGGCAGGGGGTTGCGATTATCAGCACCGAAAGAAAGCGCAGCGCGTCATCCGTCACCAGCCAGACGATGCCGGAGGCCAGAAGGGCAAAAATAGCAAATATACCGCCGAGCTGGTCGCCCAGTCGCCTGAGAGCTGGTCGTTTCTGCTCGGCCTCCTGCATCACCCCCATGATCTGAGCATAGCGCGAATCCTGCGCCAGTTTTTCCGCGCGGATGGTGAGTGCCGAGGCGCCGTTGATGGCGCCTGAGAGCACCGCCGCGCCGGGCGCTTTAGTGACCTGATAGGGTTCACCGGTGAGGTAAGATTCATCCATCGCGCCGTGACCTTCGACGACCACCCCATCCACCGGCGCGGTCTCATGGGGAAAAACAACGATTTCGTCGCCAACCGCAATTTCACTGAGCGCGATTTCCTCAATATGACTGTCCCGTTTGCGGTGCGCTGTGGCAGGCATGCGTTCGGCCAGTGCCCTCAGTACCGAGGAAGCGCGTCGCATGGCATAGGCTTCCAGTGCCTGTCCGCCGGAAAGCATCAGGATAATTAGCACCGCTGCCAGATATTGGTCCAGCAGCGTCGCGGCCACGAGTTCAATTGCCCCGAGAAAATCTGCGCCGATATTGCCACCCAGAATCTTTCCACCAATGCGAATCAGTAAAGGCGCACTTAAAAAAATTACCAGCAGCAAGGGCATATCCCTTACGGCAAGTTCCGAACTGTAGGAAAGATGTAAGGGTGGCAGTTTCAGTGCCCCGAGCAGGAGATGCGCCGCAATCGCCAGCATACTCGCCACTGCCAGCATACTGCCCCAGGGAATGACCTGCTGCCCGGCGGGAGAGGGTGGCGGCGAGGATGTACTTGGCATGAACTACCATCCTATGTTTTTTTGGGGGGCTGAATAACATCCAATACAGGGTTGCTGTGCTGCTTCCGCAGCAGGTCTATCTTCGAGCGCATCTGCTTGATTTCAAGTTCGGCTTTACTGGTGACATCGCAATCATTTTTGGCCTTCTGCCGGTCAAATCAATTTTTTGGTTCTGGTTCATCCTGATGATGGGCACGGTGAACGCGGCACAAAACGAGGATACGAACGAAATTGAGCAGAATAACGGGTAGGAAAGCAACATAGCCACAGGCGCAGACGTTGCCAAGCGTAAATAAAGCTGCGCCGTGGTTTGATGCTCAGGTTCAAACGCACGTGATTCGCCTTTGTTACCGCCTGCGGCCTCGGTGCTGAGCGCCAGACTGGCGCTGGTAATGGCGGACCGGATAGAATTTGCGTCTTTGCCTTTGACGGCCTCAAGTTTTTTAAGGAGTGCCTCAAGTTTGGGGCGTGAGTCCTCATCAGCTTGATCCAGCGCGGCCTCAAGGTCGGTGATTTTTTCCAGTCGAAGCGTCTCCAGCGCCTCCCTCTCGCCTTGGTCGCGGTCACTGACGAGGATCGGCGTGAACGAGACAGCGTCACTGGGGTCGTTGTCTAAGTTGTCAAAATCGCCGGAGAGGGGAGGGGAAAATCTTCATGAAACTGTCACACACATGTCATCAATCTGACGCTAAGAGATGGCATGTTGAATGGGTAACGGGGCAGATTGTTGCACCAGCCGCAAAGAAAATAAGGGAGAGAGTTATGAGTGATAAAGAAACAGGAAGCCAATCTAACCGTAAAGATTCAGACGGGGAGTATGGTAAATTCTCCAAGTTAGTAAATTTAATCACTGACGTTTATTCGGAAAAAAGTGCAGAAGCGCTTAGAAATGGTCCAACGCCGATTTACATCACTCCCTACAACCAATGGACAGAGAAAGATTTTATCAAACTGCACGATCGTTTCTCCAACGTATATTCTAGTTTTGTTTCTTTGTTTAATGCCGTTGGCAAAAAAATTGAAACTAATGAGGACAGAAAAGATGCAGAAGACGCAAAAAGGGCGATGATTAGACTTTCCGGCCTTGATCCGAATAAGCCTGAGAATAAAAACGCTTGGTTTCCATATGCGAAAATGATTCACAATGCCGATCAGGAAATTCAGCGGCGTAAAGGTAATTCTGCTCCACAAAAGAAATCTTCACTGGACGACAATGCATTGCCAGAGGCAAAACTTGTTGGACTAGCAGAGGCTGGGGTGATGTTGGACTCAAATCAGAGTTTTGTCTTTCCAGACCCAACCGCCAGAGCGGTAGAACTGGTGGCAGCCATGCGCAGTAAAGATGCGCGTGCAGCTTAGCCAAGTTCTTTGCCGCTCTGCGGCAATTGAGGGGTAGATTGGGTGAGTGCGCCCAAATCTGCCCGACTCACTTGCTGACCGCCGGTTGCGATATCATGTTTCTCTAGTTTAGCCATTTCAGCAAACGCAGACTCAGCGGATGTGGTAGCAGTTTCTGATTTAGATGTTTTACCAATCGCTTCTTCCGTAGAATTTTTCAGGAAGTGGGAATTCCGATGACCTTGTTGAAGCTCTATAAATCTGTTAATTCTTTGACCTTGGTTGCCAGTGTTCCTTAAAATACCCTCAGCAGCTTCTCTTTCTTCTGATGTCGAGCGCGGATCATTGAAAATACGCAACGCCGTCATGCGCGCTTCTTTGTTGCGCGCTTCCAATGCCTCAAGCCACGCTAACTGAGCGCGGCGTTTCTGCTCTGGTGTTGCGTTCGGGTCGTTTTCCAGCTGCGCCAGATCAGCTTGTGCTTTATCGAGTTTTTCCATGAGATCTTTTTCGCGTTCTTTTTCTTCTTTTGTTTTGAGATGATCTAGTTTTTTAAGATCCCGCTTAATCTCCTCATTCAACTTGCCAATCTCACCCCAGAGGCGGGTTTTTTCCTCCTCCATGCCACCACCCGCCGCTTTGTTACCGCCTGCGGCCTCGGTGCTGAGCGCCAGACTGGCGCTGGTAATGGCGGACCGGATAGAATCCGCGTCTTTGCCTTTGACGGCCTCAAGTTTTTTAAGGAGTGCCTCAAGTTTGGGGCGTGAGTCCTCATCAGCTTGATCCAGCGCGGCCTCAAGGTCGGTGATTTTTTCCAGTCGAAGCGTCTCCAGCGCCTCCCTCTCGTCATGGTCGCGGTCACTGACGAGGATCGGCGTGAACGAGACAGCGTCACTGGGGTCGTTGTCTAAGTTGTCAAAATCGCCGGAGAGGGGAGGGGTTGGATAATTTTCAAGGAATTGACGGGCGGCTTCGGCCAGACCTGGTATCCCGGGCTTATCACTGGCGAGGCCTGACGCTGCATAATCAGGCGATGTATCATAGTGCATACCTGCCGGCAAATTCCCCACCTGCGCCATGGCCGCGGCCAGCGCCTCAGAAGCCGAAGGATTTCCTGTATCTTCTATGCTCATCATCACCGTGGTTTGATACTCAGGTTCAAACGCACGTGATTCGCCTTTTCCCCGGTCTTAACGCCGGGGCATGCAATTATTCTTAAGGCATATTGGTTGAGATTTTATTAATTTTTCCGGGATGTTTTTTTGTCTTTTTCATTAGTATTTTTTTACATATCATTAACCTGCTGTAACTTCTTTACATTTTGCAATGCGCTGTGGAAAAATACCAAAATATCGTTTTTTATTATATGTTTAATCTGAGCAGCTTAATTTGCAATTGGTATATATTCTGTGTGAATAGTGCGGAAAAACCGCGAGTTTTTTTGGAAGAAATTAATATAACATAGCGAGATTAATGCAATTTCTTATGAAATTGCCTGAGTCAAAGTTGGACGACTGAATTAAGCGGGCTGCCGGAATTTTCACCGCGGGAGAAAAATGGTCGGGGTGAAAGGATTTGAACCTTCGACCCCTTGGTCCCAAACCAAGTGCGCTACCAGACTGCGCTACACCCCGACACTTTCATCACATTCGCGTCAACGAGGGCGGCTACACCCCGACACTCAAATGAATCGCCTTCATAAGCAACCGCGCGCATGGACGCAAGGAAAACTCCTCGTGGTGGAGGATTGGCTTCTTGGTTGCACGTCGCCCTCATCGCATTAAACGGGCTCAGCACTTACTAAGAGAGCACCATGAACAACCAGATAAATAATTTTGATTGACTCAATATTTTTATTGAGTATATTTCCAAACGTGAAAATCAACTACAAAAATATCCTTAAAAACAAGGACTTAAGCCTAACCTCTGTACGGGTCGCGGTTTTAGATGTATTAAAAAAACTTCCTCATTCCGACGCGTCCACGATTTATAAACAGGTTCAGAAAAAGATCGCCACGGCCTCAAAACAGGCTATTTATAACAACCTTCATACGCTTTTGGAACATGGTATCGTTCGTGAAATCAAACCCAAGGGCCTGCCCTCGCTTTATGAAACCAGAATTGACGATAATCACCACCATCTGATCTGCCGGCATTGCCAGCAGATTATCGATGTTGACTGCCAGGATTTTGCGCCGTGTCTGTCGCCGCTCGATCGGCACGGCTTCGTGATTGATGAAGCGGAAATTACCTTTTGGGGCAGTTGCCCCGCTTGTTTGAACTCTACAACCAACACAGGAGAAGCCCGATGAGTAATGCAGGAAAATGCCCGGTCATGCATGGTGGAAATACAGTGATGAAGCAATCCCCGCTGAGTTGGTGGCCAAACACCCTTAATCTCGATATTTTGCATCAGCATGACAGCAAAACCAACCCGCTGGGCAAAAATTTTAGTTACCGCGAGGCGCTGAAAACGCTTGATGTTGATGCACTCAAAAAAGACATGAAAGCGCTGATGACGGATAGTCAGTCCTGGTGGCCGGCGGATTGGGGTCATTATGGCGGCCTGATGATTCGCATGGCCTGGCACTCGGCGGGCACTTACCGCACGGCGGATGGTCGCGGCGGTGCAGGCAGCGGCAACCACCGATTTGCGCCGCTGAATTCCTGGCCGGATAACGTCAATCTCGATAAGGCGCGGCGCCTTCTCTGGCCGATCAAGAAAAAATACGGCAATAAAGTAAGCTGGGCGGATCTAATGATTCTCGCGGGCAATATGGCCTATGAATCGATGGGTCTCAAAATGTTCGGCTTTGGTTTTGGCCGCGAGGATATCTGGCATCCCGAAAAAGACGTTTATTGGGGCTCGGAGAAAGAGTGGCTCACGAAAGACCGCTATGCCGATAAAACCAGCGCGTCGCTTGAAAATCCGCTGGCGGCGGTACAAATGGGTCTCATCTACGTGAATCCGGAAGGTGTGGACGGCAAGCCCGACCCACTCAGAACCGCGCAGGACGTACGTGAAACTTTCGCGCGCATGGCGATGAATGATGAGGAAACGGTGGCGCTGACCGCCGGTGGCCACACGGTTGGCAAATGCCACGGCAATGGTGACGCAAGCAAGCTCGGGCCCAATCCTGAAGCTGCGAATCTTGAAGAACAGGGCTTCGGCTGGCGCAACCCGAAAGGCACGGGCCACGGCGCTGATACGGTATCAAGCGGCTTGGAAGGCGCATGGACGGCCAATCCCACCAAATGGGATAATGGTTATTTTTATAACCTCTTCACCTATGAGTGGGAGCTGAAGAAAAGCCCGGCCGGTGCGAACCAGTGGGAGCCCATCAACATCAAGGAAGAAGACAAACCGGTCGATGCGTATAATCCTTCCATCCGCCACAATCCCATCATGACGGATGCGGATATGGCGATGGTGAAAGACCCCATCTACCGCAAAATTTCGGAGCGGTTCTATAAAGACCCGGCCTATTTCGCCGACGTCTTCGCCCGCGCCTGGTTTAAACTCACCCACCGCGATATGGGTCCGAAAGTCCGCTATTTCGGCCCAGATGTGCCAAAAGAAGATTTAATCTGGCAGGATCCGGTTCCCGCGGGCAATACGAACTATGATGTGAAGGCGGTGAGGGCGGCAATTGCCCAAAGCGGTCTCAGCATCAGCGAGATGGTGACCACCGCCTGGGACAGTGCGCGCACCTTCCGTGGCTCTGATATGCGCGGTGGTGCAAATGGCGCACGTATCCGCCTCGCGCCCCAGAAAGACTGGGAAGGCAATGAGCCGAAACGCCTCGCCAAAGTGCTCGCCGTGCTCGAGCCAATTGCTGCAAAAGCGGGCGCAAGCCTTGCGGATGTGATTGTGCTTGCGGGCAATATAGGTGTTGAGCAGGCGGCGAAAGCGGCGGGCTTTGATATTGCGGTTCCGTTTACCCCGGGCCGCGGTGATGCGACGGAGAAAATGACCGATGCCGCATCCTTTGCTCCGCTAGAGCCCATCCATGATGGCTACCGCAACTGGCTGAAGCAGAACTATGCGGTCAAGGCGGAAGAGATGCTGCTGGATCGCACCCAGTTAATGGGGCTTACCGCTGCCGAGATGACGGTGCTGGTGGGCGGAATGCGCGTCATTGGCACTAATTACGGCGCCACCAGGCACGGTGTCTTCACCGACCGCGTGGGGACTCTCAGCAATGATTTCTTTGTCAATCTGACGGACATGAAATTCTCATGGAAACCCACAGGCGAGAATCTTTACGACATCGTGGACCGCAAAACCGGCAAAACGGTATGGACCGCCACACGGGCGGATCTCGTGTTCGGCTCCAACTCAGTGCTGCGCGCCTATGCGGAAGTCTATGCCCAGGATGACAACAAAGAGAAACTGGTCAAAGACTTTGTCGCTGCCTGGACGAAAGTGATGAACGCGGATCGTTTCGACATCGCGTAATCGCGATGGATTCGGGGTGCGGTGGATAGCAACACTATTCACCGCATGCTGGCCTTACACCAACTGCAAACCTCAGCATGGGCATGGTAGCCTCTTTGCACTGGCGGGTGGGGAGTTTCGGCTTCGCCTCGCCTCTTCTCGGCCTGTTGGCCTCGCAGTCGAACTTCGTTCTCACCTCAGTACGATATTTTTATTCCTGGGGGGGCGCTGTTGCACGCGATCCCCGAAATGAAATAATGGCGGTGTGAACGGAACTGGATAAAAACCATTCTCTACTCGGCGTAGTGGGGAGTAAATAGGCGAATTCAAGAATTTGCAAAAAATATGCACTTCGCCCCTTCCGGGACAGCAATTTCCATGCATCATGTATGATAAGGGCAGTTTTAGCTGCAATCATTCTCAACGGCAGGAAAGTATGACACTCGCATCACTACAGCACGCAACCACCATAAGCCCCATCATTTACAAGATGGGCATAATGAACCAGCAGCTTATTCACCGCAGCCTTAATCTGGGGTTGGTGGCGGAGGCAAAACAGCTGCAGCGTATTGATCGGCATCTGACATGGCTGCTGCATAAATCCACCAGTTTTGATTTTGTAGCAGAGATATCGCAGGGCAGGACGCTGCTTGTTGGTGAGGGCAATCTGAGTTTTACCCTCAGCCTTGCCGCAATGTCGGGTATCACGCCCAGCAGGTTGATTGCCACCACGTTTGAAAACAAAGAAGAACTATCTTCCGATACTATCGTCAACGCCGAAGCATTGCGGCGTAAGGGTGTTACGGTTCTGCATAGTGTGGATGGATCAAGCCTTGCGTCTGTATTTGGATCGTGGCGGTTTGATACTATTGTGTTTCAATTCCCTCATGCCGGCAGCAGGGATGCAGTGGAAGGGCATAATCCCAATTTTATACTTGTGCGTGATTTTCTGATCAGCGCGGCAACGCAACTACATCGGGGCGGCAAAGTGCTGATTTCAGCGGTTGATAGTCCACATTATCGTGGCGCATTTCAGTTTGATGAAGCGGCAGACATTGCAGGATTCGCCCCACCTGAATCCTATCCGTTTGATCCATCGGCATTTCCAGAGTATGAACATACCATGACGCATCAAAGCGGCAGCGCGATTGGCCATCATGATGAATTCAGCACATGGGTATTCAGGAAACAGGTATGACAACTGGTGTGAGGCAAGCATCGTTATTTGAGGAGGCATCGCCCGTTGCCCCGACGATTGCTGGTTTGTCTTACATTCCCTATTACATCGACGAATCAACAGAGGGAGCGCTGTTGGAGATCATCGATAACCAACCATGGATGCACGACCTCAAACGCCGCGTGCAACATTATGGCTGGCGCTACGATTATAAGGCAAGAAGCGTTACGAACGATCTGCGGATAGGCGCACTACCTGACTGGCTAGAAACCTACGCAGTGCGCTTACAGCAAACAGGACTATTCGCGGAGATACCCGATCAGGTCATCATCAACGAATATCAGCCTGGACAGGGCATATCAGCACATATCGACTGCGTGCCATGTTTTGCTGGCACCATCGCCAGCCTGAGTCTCGGTTCGCCCAGTGTGATGGATTTCACCCACGGGAAAACAGGCGAAAAATCATCGTTGCTACTGGAACCGCGCAGCCTGCTCGTGCTTTCTGGTGATGCACGTTATGCCTGGCAACATGCCATCGCAGGGCGTAAAACAGATCGCCATAACGGCCAAATTATCCAGCGCACACGCCGCATTTCGCTGACGTTTCGGAAGGTGATTGTGGTTTAACATAAGTCGCTTTCCAGCGTGTTCTTATATTTTTCCCATTCGGGGAAAACGCGTGCCAGTAAATGCCAGAATTCTTTGCCATGATTAGCGTGGATCAGATGGCATAGCTCATGGGTGATAACATAGTCGATGCACTGGGTGGATGCATGAATAAGCAGCCAATTCAGGACTAAATTGCCAGCCGCAGTCATTGAGCCCCAGCGGGACTCTAGGGAGCGGACGATCATGCCTTTAGGTGTCACGAGCGCAGGATCAGGAAAGCGTTCTAACGCCGCATGAAGGCGTGCGTGCAAGCGTTCTTTAGCGTGCAGAACAAACCATGCTTCCAATAGCTCCTGCGTATCTACACCGAAAATACCCCAAACCTCCACACAGGCTGGGCACTTCACAACCACCCGTAATCGATTGAGAACTACCACCTGTAAAAGGCTGGCGGAGTGGAGAGGATTGGCTTCGTCTCCTCTCGGCCTGTTGGCCTCGCAGTCGAACTTCGTTCTCACCTCAGTACGATATTTTTATTCCTGGGGGGGCGCTGTTGCGCCTTATCCCCCAGAGAATAAAAATGGCGGTCTGTTATATACACCGCTCGCTCCTCGTTATAAAAAAACACAAGGAAAACTGCGGCTCTCAAAACCCGTACCTTGCAGCCATGAATACTACGCTAGGCATGGTATTCTTGACAGCTAAAAATCATGCAAAAAATTAGCGACTAGCTGCTATCTGCCATGAAATCACCAAGCGGCTTAACATTCTTCTTCGAGTTACAATCAAGACATGCAGTTACAAGATTCTCTAGTGCATTATCTCCGCCTCTTGCGACTGGAGTTAAATGGTCGAGTGTGGCTGTGAATTGAGTTAATTGTTTGCTGCAATATTTGCATTTGTATGAATCCCGCTCGTACACCTTCAAACGATTCTCACGAACATTATAATAGTCAGCATCTGATTCTGTTGCTGGCGATACCATTGTCTTTCGCAATTCCAATTTGCGTTGTTGGCAGGCAGGAATTTCTTCTGGCAACACTATTCTGTATAGTGTGCCATCACGATTGGCGTCGTTCTCTTTTCTAATCGCTCCCACTGATTCAAGATTTTTAAGAGTATCACTCACCTTGGCATAGCTTATTTTTGAAATAGGTTTTTCGCCACCGCCGTTTGTGCTGCCCGCGTAAGCACTTTGGACGACTGCACTTTGTAGCGGTCTTACGCCTGTTCTTATATGCGGAGTTCCTCGCTCAATTATACTGTGGCGCAATAAATACATATAAAAAGCTGCCTCATATGTTCCAACGAGGGGAAAAAGTAAATCAATAGCGTCGCAGATGATTTCCGTTAGCTCTTTGTTTTGTGTAGTTTCATCCTTCATTTACAATGCCTAGCGTAGTTAGATAGCAACTCTCAGCTCCGGTTATATCGCCAACTGGCTGAATTGTCTTGACTAAAAATTCCCGTACCGACTTTTCCCAAGTACGGGAAAATATTATAACACGCTCTCAAACCCGTACTTGAGAGTAAAAATGCATCATTTTTCTGCATTCTCAAATCAGGCGCTAATCATGTGAGGCGCAGAAAACCTAAGGTTTTTCACTAGCCAAAAAACTGTCGGAAAATAATTTCCGAAAAAAGTCTGGCGGAGGAGATGAGATTGACGCTTCGCCTACTGGCTTCGCGCCCTTCGGGTCCCTCGCTACGCTCGGTTTCCAAAATTTCTACTGAAATTTTGTCGAACTCACGACCGTGAGTTCTTGCACTGAACGCGTCCGCCACTAAAAAAAAGGGGGCTTTATGCCCCCTTTTTCAGTGGCGGTGGGTAGTGTGCCAGCCTCTTGAAGTTTCTCTCGCAGAAACCTGAAGTAGCCAGCAAACCTTGGATAAAAATATGCTTCTACCTAACCTCTGCCATTTGCAGAATTGTATTTTGTAGATTTGGTTTCTTATAACTCTCCAGTCGTTTTATCTCTAATGCAGGAGAATTAAATATATAAACATCGCCAAAATCATCCTCAAAAAGATCATCAGATGTTTTTATTAGAATCATTTGAGAATTATTTTTTGTTTTTGCGGCTTTTAACAAAGCATATACAGCTTCTGAAACACTTTCGTTTTCTCTTTGAACTCTTATTAAGCCTATGCGTCCACTAAGGTTGTTTTTAAGTATTGCATCAATGCCGCCATTCCTTGCAACCCTGTTACAATCGATGCCAACTAAATGAGCATCTACCCATTGATCAAAAACCTTGTACGCATCCTCTCCTTTTTGTAGCAAAGCAGATTGCGTCTTAACAGGAGTAGCAAGCCTATTATTAGCAAGTTCCACAGCATCCCCAGATGCATCTATACCAACAGAATTTCTATTTGTTAATTTTGCTGCAACACATGTTGTTCCGCTACCACAAAACGGGTCAAGAACTTCATCACCCTCTTCCGAAGCTAGATTGATAATTCTTTCAAGCAGAGTAAGGGGTTTCTGAGTTGGATACCCTGTTCTTTCTTGTGCTTTAGGATTCAAGAAGGGGATTTCCCACACATCTCCTAATGGAACACCTTTTTTTTCATCACAACTTATTAAATTACCATCAGAGTCTTTGGCATATATTGCTTTGCCCCTATCATCTCTTTTTCGCTTCTGAAGTATTTGGTCAACATTAGTGGTAGCACTGTAGTCTGTGTACTCCTTGTTGAACTTAAAATCATTGGTTTTAGAATAATAAAAAATATTTTGATGCTGAGGTAACAAACCATTTCGAGAATTTGACCACCTTTTATAATGCCATATGATTTCTGATCTAAAACGATCTTTGCCAAATACATCATCCAAGATATTTCTGATAGAGTGGGAGGCCTTGCTATCGCAATGAACAAATATTGAGCCAGTAGCTTTTAGAATACGGCGCATTTCGTAGATTCGGGAATGCATAAAATTAAAGTAGTCTTTTTCAGATTCCCATATGTCGGAGAACTGATAAAATTTTTCTCCAGTTCTTGTGGAGAGCGAGTGGTCTCTGCCAGTAAAAAATGGTGGGTCTAAATAAATTAAGTCGAAGCGCTCGGTTTCAAATTCCTTCATTACCTCTAGGCAATCACCTAAATATATTTTATGAGAATTACTTTGCGGCATTGGTCTTTTCTTCCGCAATTCGAACAAGAATCTGCTTTAAGTCAATTCCTGTGTAATCCTTGATAAAATTCCACGCACCATCGCCAAAATAATACTCACCATTGACACCCTTATATAAAGTCTCAAGTGTCTTCTGAATCCTTATGGCTTGCGTTCGGTTTGGGTAGTAGAACATAACCCGAATTGGTTTATATCCTGCTGCTGCTATCACCTTTATTCTTGTATGTTCTTTTGTAATATGATCGCCATCGGTGGTGGCATCCCTCCATTTTATTTCAATGCCGTCTCTGTTCTCTACCAAACAATCTATTTCAAAAGTTTTTGGTTTGGCACCGATTGTATTCGGAATTTTGACCATTCCAGAATCTGGATATCTATGTGAAAAACAAATTTTTGCAGCGGATTCTAAAAATGCCCCTGCATATTTGTATAAAAATCGCCCCTTGTTCTGGTATAAGTCGATTTTCTTTCCTTCATCATCAGATATTCCTAAAACAGCATACAAAAGATAGTGGGAGTTATCATCGCCATCCATTTCAATGACACGGCTATCAATCTGCTTTCGAAGCTGCACTTCATAACTATCTGACAGTTCTCTAATTTCTTTGTATAATTCCATGAACGACTCCCTTTAGATTAATATCGCAGGTCTAGACAAATAATCTAGAATAATCTTCGGAATCCTGAAAAGTGACTCGCTTTATTCCAGCTTCAAAACTTTTCTCTGGAGATAGCTGTGCACTTATTTTCTCACGAGTGCACAGCCTCGGCAGAGAAATACCTGTGCAAGAGAATTAAGCCACGCCTGAAATCACCGGAATTTCATCGTAAGCTACTAATAATCAAGAATAATTACAAGAAATGATTAACCCGCTGATTAGCCTTCACAACAGCTAGAAAATTTCAGGCCTCTTCCAAGTACTGCGTACTGGAGAAGGCTTCTTTTGGCATTTGAAGGCTGGCGGGCGGAGTGGAGAGGATTGGCTTCGCCTCTACTCGGCCTGTTGGCCTCGCAGTCGAACTTCGTTCTCACCTCAGTACCATATTTTTATTCCTGGGGGGGCGCTGTTGCGCCTTATCCCCCAGAGAATAAAAATGGCGGAGGAGATGAGATTGACGCTTCGCCTACTGGCTTCGCGCCCTTTGGGTCCCTCGCTACGCTCGGTTTCCAAAATTTCTAATGAAATTTTGTCGAACTCACGACCGTGAGTTCTTGCGCTAAACGCACACCGCCACTGAAAAAGGGGGCTTTACGCCCCCTTTTTCAGTGGCGGAGGAGATGAGATTCGAACTCACGGTACGGAATTAACCGTACAACAGATTAGCAATCTGCCGCCTTCAGCCACTCGGCCACCCCTCCGCTAGGCGTTCCTTATGCCGCAGGCATTAGGAACCCTTGCGCCGCGCCGTAGTCCTAAGGGACGTAGGCGGGCTCGTGATTCCCCGTCATCTGCACACAAGGGATACTGCGAATAGGCGAAAGCGCCCGGCCTGTCAATGCGCTTGCCTGAGGCGGGCGCTTATGCTCTATCAGCCCGCGAATCGGAGCAAGCCATGGCACGCGCAGCTACCCAGCAGAAACAAACGACCGCACCCACCCGCCGGGTGGGGTTTGTGTCGCTGGGCTGTGCGAAGGCGCTCGTTGATTCCGAGCGGATTCTGACGCGCCTGAGGGCCGAGGGCTATGAAATCGCCCCTGATTATGCGGGCGCCAACCTGGTGATAGTTAATACCTGCGGGTTTCTCGATTCCGCGCGTGAGGAGTCGCTGGCGGCCATTGGCGAGGCTTTAAGCGAAAACGGTAAAGTGGTGGTGACGGGCTGTCTTGGCGCGGAGCCGGAAGTCATCCGCGAGAAATTCCCCCATGTGCTGGCGATTACCGGCCCCCAGCATTATGAAGCGGTGATGGAAGCGGTGCACCGCGCCCTGCCGCCGGCGCATGCGCCATACGAAAGCCTTGTGCCGCCTGAAGGCATTCGCCTCACGCCGCGCCACTTCGCGTATCTCAAAATTTCCGAGGGCTGCAATAACCGCTGCTCCTTCTGCATTATTCCCTCGATGCGGGGGGATCTGGTCAGCCGCCCGGCCAGCGAAGTGCTGGAGGAAGCGGAAAAGCTGGTCGCGGCCGGGGTGAAAGAACTGCTGGTGATTTCACAGGATACCAGTGCCTACGGGGTGGATGTGAAATATGCGGAAAGCCTCTGGCGCGGGCGCGAGGTGAAAACGCAGCTTTATGACCTTGCTGCCGCGCTGGGTGAGCTTGGCGTGTGGGTGCGGCTGCATTATGTGTACCCCTACCCGAGTGTGGACGGGCTGATGGAGCTGATGGCGGCGGGGAAAATTCTACCCTATCTCGATATTCCGTTTCAGCATGCGTCGCCAACCGTGCTGAAAGCCATGCGCCGCCCGGCCAATCATGAAAAAACGGCCACGCGTATTGCACAATGGCGCGCCGAGTGCCCGGAGCTCACCTTGCGCTCTACCTTCATTGTCGGCTTCCCCGGCGAAACGGAGGCGGATTTTGAGTTCCTGCTCAACTGGCTCGACGAAGTGCAGCTCGACCGGGTAGGCTGTTTCAAATACGAGGACGTGAAGGGCGCCGCCGCCAACGCGCTTTCTGGCCATGTGCCCGAAGCCGTAAAGGCCGAGCGTTATGCGCGCTTCATGGAAAAAGCGCAAATCATTTCGGCGGCGAAGCTGCAAAAGAAAATAGGTAAGACCTATCAGGTCATTGTCGATGGCATCGAGGACGGCCAGCTGGTTTGCCGCTCAGGGGCGGATGCGCCGGAAATTGACGGCAATGTATTTGCGCCCAAAGTGAAAGGCGCGCGGGTTGGGGATTTTCTCACCGTTGAAGTGACGGATGCCAGCGAATATGATTTATACGGGGTAGTAAAAGAAACGCACTGACACGGTATTTATTAGTGCGAGCGTCAGCAGGGAATCACGCGAATGAAAAACACCAGAAAAAAACCATCGAACTGGGAGGCGATACGCTCCTTTGGCTATGCGGTATTGTTGGCGCTGCTGTTCCGCTCCGTGGCGTTTGAGCCGTTTCACATTCCCTCCGGCTCAATGCTGCCGACGCTAAAAATCGGAGATTATATTTTTGTTTCTAAATTTTCCTACGGTTACAGCCGTTATTCCTTTCCGTTTGGCGCGCATATCCCTTATTTTGAGGGACGTATTTTCGCTTCCGAACCCGTGCGCGGAGACATTATCGTGTTTCGTACGCCGCAAAATACATCCGTGGATTACATCAAGCGCCTGATTGGTCTGCCGGGCGATAAAATTCAAGTGATCGAGGGCGTGCTTTATGTGAATGGCATTCCCGTATCGCTGCGTAAAGTGCCGGACTACCGCGAAGATCGGGCTGATGGTGGGCTGGGACCAGCAGTGCGTCGCTATCAGGAAACGCTTCCCGGTGGCCGTGTGCACGACGTGATTGACGAGCGCCCCTATGGCAATATTGATGGCAATGGATTTGATTCCGATAATACCGATATCTATACCGTGCCCGAAGGTTATTACTTTTTCATGGGCGATAATCGCGATAATTCGGTTGATAGCCGCTTTAGTAACGATCTAGGTTTTGTACCGGTAGAAAATCTCGTCGGTCGCGCGGAGATGATTTTCTTCTCCTTCAAACAGGGTGTGGCTATTTGGGAATTCTGGCGCTGGCCATCCGCTTTCGATAATGCGCGCTGGTTCCGCTCGCTGCGGTCATGACCTTCCCAGAAGGCAGCACGGCATTGCTTGCACTTGAAGTCCGGCTTGGCCTTACCTTCAAGGATAAACTGTTACTGCGTCAGGCGCTCACACATCGCTCAACCGGAAAATCTTTGCCGGATGGTTCGGCATTTCATAACCAGCGACTCGAATTTCTGGGAGATTCAGTGCTGGGACTGGTGATTGCCGAGATGTTGTATCGTGTATTTCCAAAGGAAAACGAGGGCGATTTAAGTAAACGCCTTGTGGCGCTTGTCAATGGCCAGGTATTGAGCGAAATTGCGCGTGAATTGCAACTGGGTGAAGCCATCACCATGGCGGCGAGCGAGGCCGAGCATGGCGGGCGTGATAATGCCTCCAACCTAGAAGATGCCTGTGAAGCTATCATCGGCGCGATTTTTCTGGATCAAGGACTGGACGCCGCGCGGGAATTTATTTCTCGTCACTGGGCAGCGCGCCTGCAGCAACATGCCGCCCCACCAAAAGATCCGAAAACGTCACTGCAGGAATGGGCGCAGGCGCGGGGGCTGAAACTACCGGAATATCTGGTAGTGCGCGAAGCTGGCTCAGCCCATGCACCTCAGTTCACGATTGAACTTCGGGTCGAGGGGTTAGCAGTGGTTCAGGCCACGGCAGGTAATAAAAAACAGGCCGAACGCGAGGCGGCCGAGAAGTTGCTGCAGCAATTAGCGCGCTAGGAAATTGCGCGGATCGCGGCGACGACGCGGTCTAAATCAGTCTTGGTCATCGCGCTGCCGGAAGGCAGGCACAGCCCGTCACGAAACAGGGCTTCACTCATCCCACCAGCAACTATTTCTGCGCCCTTGAATACGGGCTGCAGATGCATCGGTTTCCAGACCGGACGCGACTCAATATTTTCTTTCTCAAGCGCAAGGCGAATGGTTTCACGGTCGGTGCCGAATTTATTAGCATCCACCAGCATGACGGAAAGCCAGCGGTTCGACTGGCCGTAAGCCATTTCCGGCACAAAGCGGAGGCCGGGCAGGGCGCTCAGATGGGTGCGGTAATAGTCATAAATCGCGCGGCGGCTGGTCACACGCTCCGCCAGCACTTCCAACTGACCCACACCAATCGCTGCCGAGATATTGCTCAGGCGGTAATTATACCCGTAAGTGACATGCTCGTAATGCGCCGCCGGTTCGCGCGCCTGTTGCGAGAGTTTGCGCGCTTCATCAATCAGCGCCTTGTCATCACTCGCCAGCATGCCGCCGCCGCTTGTTGTGATGATTTTATTGCCGTTGAAGGAATAACAGGCGGCATGTGCTCCGCGTCCGGCGAAGCGACCTTTGTAGCTGGCGCCGACAGACTCTGCGGCATCTATCACGAGCGCTATGCCAAAGTCATCGGCAAGCGCACGCAGGGCATCAAGGTCGCAGCTCTGGCCATATAAATCCGTGGGGAGAATGGCCTTGGGTAACTGATTTTTCTTTTTATCCTCTGCGAGTTTTTCTGCCACCAGTGCCACATCCATATTCCAGCTATCGGCCGCGGAATCAATAAATACCGGTGTGGCGTTCTGAAACAAAATGGGTGTGATGCTACCGATGAAGGTCAGGCTTGAGGCATAGACGCGGTCACCTGCCGCAACACCAAGACAGCGCAGTGCCAGATGAATCGCCGCCGTGCCGCTTGACAGGGCGAGGCAATGGGCAAAGCCGGTCTGGCGTGAAAATTCAGCCTCGAACCGATCCACCATCGGCCCGAGCGGGGCGATGAAATTACTGGCAAAGGCCTCTGCCACATACGTCTCTTCGCGGCCGCTCATATGGGGCGGAGAAAGATAAATGCGCGGGTGATTCATTGAGTGCCACGCCTTTCATCATCCAGCCGCCGCATGGTCGCGTGACCTTCGGCGCTGATGCCTTCGCGTTTTAGCACAACGGCGATGGTGCGCCATAAAATCCGCACATCAAGCGCAAGTGAATAATTTCCTACATACTCAGCATCGTAGCGCAGTCGCAGGTCCCATGTCGTCGCGTTGCGGCCATTAACTTGTGCAAGTCCTGTGATGCCCGGGCGCATCCGGTGGCGAATGCGCTCTTCGGGGCGATAGTAGGGAAGATAGTCCGGCAGTAGCGGCCTTGGGCCAACAAAACTCATCTCGCCCACGAGAATATTCCATAGTTCCGGTAATTCGTCGAGGCTGGTACTGCGGAGAAATTTTCCAAGTGAGGTAAGCCGCATTTCGTCGGGTAGTAATGCTCCGGATTCATCCCGATCATCCGTCATGCTACGAAATTTGATAAGGCGAAAGGGGCGCTCGTCCATGCCGATACGGGTCTGGGTAAAAAATACTGGCGTGCCGATATTCCGGTGAACCAACGCATAAAGCACTAGCAGCAGTGGTAAGGATAACAGACAAAGCAGCAGTGCCAGCGCGATATCAAAGCCACGTTTGATGGTTGTCTGCATGGATTTGGCGTAAGGTGCATTCCTGAATTTGTCAATCAGTCGCGCCTGGTCTATGCTCTAACCATGACAGATTTACCATATATTGTTATTGGCAGTGGCGGCCATGCGCGGGTTATCCTAGGTGTATTGCGCCTGCTGGGAGAGGAGGTGCGCGGCCTCCTGACGCTGGATGTTAACCGTGTTGGCAACGAAATTATGGATGCGCCGATTATCGGTACGGACGGAAAATTTCCCCTTGATCCGGCGGAGGTGCAAATTCTCAATGGTGTCGGCAACCGCGCTTCAAGAGCTGGCAGCGGTCTTAAAATGCGGGCGGATGTCACAGCACGCTATGAGGCGGAGGGGTTTGTTTTTGCCAATCTCATTGCCCCCAACGCGAATATCATGCCGGGTGTATTGATGGCACAGGGCGTCCAGATTATGGCGGGCGCGACGCTTCAGCCGGGTGTTCAGATTGGCGCGCAGAGCATCATTAACACCAATGCGACGATTGATCACGATGTGACGATTGGCGCGCATACTCATATTGCACCGGGTGCGATTTTATGCGGCGGCGCAAGCGTGGGCGACATGACCCACGTGGGTGCGGGCGCTGTTATTATTCAAGGGATTACGATTGGCAGAAACTGTGTCATTGGCGCGGGCGTTACCGTGCGTAAAGACGTGGCGGATGGAAAAGTGATAACGTAAGCTATTCACCCTGACTTGCACTATAGCCGGCTTTGCCGTCGAACTTATAAAGCGTTTCGACTTTCAGGAAATCCACACCCTGATCGGCAGCGCGAGTCATCAAAGCGGCGACGTCTTTCAAGGTTACGACTTTTCCGTCCACTGGCAGATAGCGCGCGCGAAAACGGTCGGTAAAGTCCATTTCGGTGACAATATTAGGCCAGACTTTAAGGCCTTTGCAGGATAGTAATTGCAGCTTCAAAGCCTCGGTAGAGAGTTTTTCGAGCGCAGTGCCAAGTTCATTGATGTCTTTACCGCGCCAACCGACAAATAAATCCGCGCCAATCAACTCACGTTTCTCTGCTTGCTCGGCCATGACGGCGTGAATTTCTATATGTTTTCCGGCCTTGATTTTGGCGGGACGAAAAAGGCTAGGCTCCTCGCCCATTCTGTCAATTACCGCTTCGGCAAATTCCTTCGTGCCCAGTTTTTTCTTACTCATTTCGCCGAAAATATCGGCGGTGTGCATACCGTCCTCAATCGTTTTCAGCCAGGCATTCTGAACCTTATTCGCATGTTCCGCGAGGCCCAGATGCGACAGCATCATGATCGCCCCCTGAAGTAACCCTGAAGGATTCGCGATGTTTTTTCCCGCAATATCGGGGGCGGAACCGTGAATTGCTTCAAACATGGCATAGTTTGCCCCTATGTTTGATGATCCCGCAATCCCGACCGAGCCGGAGACCTCGGCCGCGATATCGGAAATAATATCGCCAAAGAGATTTTCGGTCACAATCACGTCAAACAGATGGGGCTTGCTCGCAATCCGCGCCGAGCCGATATCGACGATATAATGATCCGCTTCGATCTGCGGATATTCGGCCGCCACGCGCGTAAAGGCGTCATGAAACGCGCCGTCTGTCAGCTTCATGATGTTGTCCTTACTCATGCAGGTGACTTTTTTGCGCCCGTTATTCACCGCATATTCGAACGCGTAGCGCATGATGCGCTCGGAGCCGGAGCGGGTGATAATCTTGACGCTCTGGAAGGCGTCATGCGTCTGGCGGTATTCGATGCCGGCGTATAAATCCTCCTCATTCTCGCGGATGATGACCATGTTCATATTCGCATGCATCGACTTTATATAAGGGTGGTAGGACAGGCACGGGCGCACATTGGCGTAAAGCCCAAGCGATTTACGCATGGTGACGTTGAGAGATTTATATCCCCCGCCCTGAGGCGTGGTGATGGGGGCTTTGAGCAGTGTCTTGGTGCGGCGGATCGAATCCCACGCTGCGGGCGGAATGCCGGTTGTCACTCCTTTTTCATAAAACTTCTGACCGACTTCGATCGTTTCAATAGCTAGCGGCACGCGCGCTTCCGCCAGAATTTTGAGCACCGCTTCCATGATCTCGGGCCCGATCCCATCCCCATAGGCTACGGTCACGGGTTTAGCTTGCGGCTTTTGATTCAGTGACACAACAGATGCGGTCATAGGGCAGGCTCCGTGAAATGGAGCTTGAATTGTAAAGACCAAATTTCAAGTGTTCTAGCCGGCGAGAGATTTTACAGCGCAGATAGTCTTAATTGTTGGTGAATGTCGCATTTCAGCATCGACAGG
>JAJTIB010000138.1 GCA_021300075.1 Rickettsiales bacterium | reverse complement strand
GGCGATCGATGCCTTTGAAAACAGCATGGTGCTGGAACGCTTCCTGCCGCGCGAGTTGATCCGCAACTATGTGCTGACCAAGCGGCAGGAGCTGCATTACATGGCCGACCTGAACCGCGAAGAACAGGTGGAGATTTATCTGGATACGGTCTGAGGCGGCGCTGCCCGCTGTGGTGCACAACACGGGGGCTTTGAATGCAAGGGGTTGGCGGCGCGGTCTAAGTTTGCGTTCATACTTTCACCGGTGCCGGGCGCACCGCCCGGCTGACACGGATCATCATGTGGCCGGGAAAGTGACAGGCGAGGTTGATGACCGAACACCCGATGACAGCAAGGGCAAGGCCGCGCGGGTGCCAGGCAAGATGGGCAGCGCCCGTGCTGCCAGCATGACGTCGGATCGAAGGTCGCTAAGGGCAACGAGCGCAAGTATTCTCCCATTGAATGCGGAGACGCAATCAAGGGGCCGTTGTTCGACAAGCACAATCCGTCCTGATAAGCGCGTCAAACGCTGAAAGCCAGAACATGACCCATGGGTGTGGGCCGTTTCATCCGCCAGACCAGCGGGTTCAGCGAGAAGCTGGAAAACGGCCTGATCATGTTGTTATTCTTCTTCGTGCAATACAAAGGTATGCGGATGCTCCAATCGCTTTGGATGGCCCCTGCGATGGTCTCATGCGTTGCGGACATGCTGCACAACAAGGATTAGTTCTTGGATGTTATCGACGCGGATGCATATGCGGTCAAGCGCGATGCCTTTGCAAAGAGCGGGCGTGAGCCAGCCGCCCCCGCCCCATTCAGGCAGGAGTTCGAAGAGTGTTTTTGATAGCCTCTGCCATCACAAAATACGTCTTTTTTGCTTGTTCATTCTGCGCGCCAGCAAGTTCACGAGAGGCCATGCTCTCCACCGCTTGAGCGGCAGACGGAAAGTGAATGGCGGTCCACTGTGCGATTCGCTCAAGGTCATATTCCGTCAACCAGCTTGCTTCCGCCCACTTACGCATGTAGATACCCAGAGCGGCGACAAAGGCTTGCTGGCCGTTTTCTTCAGTTAGCAGTTGCTTGAGAGCAGCCCGGTCGCTCGGACGGAACTCATGAAACCGATAAGTGATGATCTTGGGGTCTTCCACAGTCTTCATGCGCCTACCCTTCACGTATGTCATCCAACCGCACGTCGACATGCGCAATCTCGCGGAACCACTTCACCACGTTGGATACGTTAACCTCCGATGGCTGCTCGATTCGGCAGTATCTACCAGACGAAACGTTCACGAACCAGTAGAGATTTCCTTCCTTCTCATCGAGAAAGAGTTCCCCAGCCACCCGTGCCTCCCCAGCGTCCAGCAACGTAGGGTGCCCCAGCTTCTTTTCCTCGGACGGGTGAACAGGAAAGTTTCGCCTCCTCGGGTAGCCCTCCACACGGGTTCCGTCTGGCATCTCAGCCAGCTCCTCGACAGCCACATGCATCGCCCCTTCACTGTCCATCGCCCAAATGTAAGTCAGGGTTCGGGCGGCGTGGCGGAAAAGTTGTGGCGTACTGGCCGCGTGCATCGACGCAAGATTGCTGCCAATCTCTTCCGTGAGCAGGCACTTGGATTTTGGCGACCGTGAGACTTCCCATGGCTCAACCTTCAACGGCAGACGCGGGCATCCATACTCATCGTCAAGAAGCACTATCACTTCCCTCTCATGCAATCCGAAATAAGGTATTAAAGGTGGCGGTTGATGGCAAGATTCCGCCCAGCCTGACCGACAGATTGCATGCATTGTGTCACGCCAGTCACAGTTTGGGGATCAAACACATACAGAAGGAAGTTTCAAACTGGCCCGCTACCGCCCCTCAAGCGCCCCTTGCCTGCGTTCCCCCCGCCGCCTAGTCTGGCGTGACACGTACGGAGACACCCATGCAGATCGGCATCCTGCAAACCGGCCATGCCCCGGACGCCCTGATCAGGACGGCCGGTGACTATCCCGCCATGTTCGCCCGCCTGCTGGACGGGCGCGGCCTGACCTTCCGCACCTGGGCGGTGGTGGACGGCGAATTTCCCGAAAGCATCCATGACGCGCAAGGCTGGCTGATCACCGGCTCGCGCCATGGGGCCTATGAGGATCATCCCTGGATTCCGCCGCTGGAGGCGTTCATCCGCGATGCCTATGCCGCCGCCGTGCCGCTGGTGGGGATCTGTTTTGGCCATCAGATCATTGCCAAGGCGATGGGCGGGCGGGTGGAAAAGTACCGGGGCGGCTGGGCGGTGGGGCCGACGCCTTACGACTTTGACGGCGATACGCTGACACTCAACGCCTGGCATCAGGACCAGGTCGTGGAAAAGCCGCCGCAGGCCAGGGTGATCGCCAGCAACGGCTTTTGCGAAAATGCCGCGCTGCTCTACGGGGATCGCGCCTTTACGGTGCAGGCGCACCCTGAATTCACGGGCGATTTCATCGATGGTCTGATCCGTACCCGCGGCCGCGGACTTGTCCCCGACCCCCTGCTTGATGACGCGGTGGCGCGGCTTGATACCCCGCTGCAGGACCGCATGATCGCCGACCGGATTGCCGGATTTTTCAAGCACCCGCGCGGGTGAAACCAAGAGTGTGATTTATGGCCAAATGGACCGAACAACTGCCCGAGGCCGCCCGGGACTACATCGCCGGGCGCCGCGTTGACGAGGTGGAGTGCATCATCGGCGACATTGCCGGTGTGGCGCGCGGCAAGGCGATGCCGGCTTCGAAATTCGCCCGGCAGACAAGTTTCTTTCTGCCCAACTCGATCTTCCTGCAGACGATCACCGGCGAATGGGCCGACAATCCGTCGGGCCAGTTCACCGAACCTGACATGATCCTGATCCCTGACTTTTCCACGGCCACCGCCGCCCCCTGGACGGCGGACGTCACCCTGCAGATCATTCACGACGCGCAGGACCCGTCCGGCAAACCCGTGCCCACGGCCCCGCGCAACGTGCTGCGCCGGATTGTGGAATTGTACAACGCCGAAGGGTGGCAGCCGGTTGTCGCGCCCGAGATGGAATTCTTCCTGACGGCGCGCAACCTTGATCCCAACATGCCGGTGATGCCCCCCATGGGCCGCTCGGGGCGCCGCGCCGCCGGCAAGCAGGCCTATTCGATGAGTGCGGTCGACGAATACGGCAAGGTCATCGATGACATCTACGATTTCGCCGAAGCCCAGGGGTTCGAGATTGACGGCATCCTGCAGGAAGGCGGCGCAGGCCAGGTCGAGATCAACCTGGCCCATGGCGACCCGGTGCGGCTGGCGGACGAGATTTTCTTCTTCAAGCGGCTGATCCGCGAAGCCGCCCTGCGCCACGATTGTTTTGCCACCTTCATGGCCAAGCCGATCGAAGGGGAACCGGGATCGGCCATGCACATCCACCATTCGGTGGTGGACCTGAAGACAGGCAAGAACATCTTCTCGGACCGCAAGGGGGCCGAAACGCAGCACTTCCTGCATTTCATCGCCGGGATGCAGAACCATCTGCCGGGGGCCGTTGCCCTGCTGGC
>JAJTIB010000188.1 GCA_021300075.1 Rickettsiales bacterium | reverse complement strand
GCAACGACCTTGCCCATCTCGCAGACATCGTCGCGAAAGCCTTTAAGGCCAAGGCGCGGGTATTTTTCTGCGGCAATGGCGGCAGTGCCTGCGACGCAATGCATATTGCCGGTGAATTTGTGGGTCGGTTTGTGGAAGACCGCGCTGCCCTGCCCGCGATTGCCCTCTCTGCCGATAGCGGAATACTAACCGCCGTGGGCAATGATTATAGTTTTGAGGATGTTTATGCGCGTCAGATTGAAGCGCTGGGTCATGGAAACGATATATTGATTGCGCTTTCCACCTCCGGCAAAAGTCCCAATATCCTAAAAGCACTCGCCGCCGCCCAGAAACAGGGCCTGAAAACCGTTCTTTTTACCGGCGAAAAAGGCAAAAACAGCAACGCCGCAGAGCAAGTGTTTATCGTACCTTCCACCATTACCGCCCATATTCAGGAGGCGCATATGGTAATGCTTCATGCCCTGGCAAGTCTTGTAGAGTCAAGGATTTAGCCCATTCATCCGGTGACTTTGTTCGCAGCAATTTCTGGGGCGAACGCAATTATTCGCCCGCTATTAACTAAAAATTTATCGTTTCTTGATATTCTGCAAGTAGTATGGCGTGGATAAACATTTCACGTTACAATAATAACATATTCACTTATGTCGCACCCATGATTAACGAAGCTCGCCTCGCCGAAATGTTATGTACCCGCCTCTGTCACGACCTGACCGGACCGATTGGTGCGGTCAATAACGGTGCGGAATTTTTAAGCGACGAAGGGTTCGAAATGCAAAGCGAGGCGATGCAGCTGATTCTCTCGAGCGCCCATGAAGCGGTCAATCGTCTGCAGTTTTATCGTCAGGCATATGGCCGCGTTGGCGATAACGGGGAAACGGGACTTGCCGAAAAAAAACAACTGACGGAAGCGTTTTTCTCCGCCTCAAAAGTTAAACTCGACTGGCCGGATTCGCATACAGATGCAAGCGGGGTTTCGATCAGCCAGAAAATGGGACGGCTCATCCTGAACCTGATTCTAGTGGCCGGATCGTCGCTGATTCGCGGCGGCATAATTGCCGTGCGCCTGCATGAAGACTCAAGGGGCGAGAAGGAAATCCTGATCACGGCCACGGGTGAGACGGTGAAACTTGATGCCGAGACACTGACCGTGCTCAGAGGACATGGCGAGGAGGCGATGCTGACCCCCAAAACCTCGCAGCCGCTTTTGACCATGCATATCATCGAAGAAATTGGAGCTGATCTGACGCTCGAAGTGGAATCGGGCAAACTCTCGCTGCGTTGCCGCCAACATGCCATGGTGCATTCGGTGGCGGCCGGGTAAATAGCCGTCACGCCAGCGTGTACAGCCCGCGATGGTCGCCCATCAGCTTGTATTTATCGCTCAGACTTAAAATAGTCTCCGCCGCGCCCAGCATCAGAAATCCGGGAGGACTGAGGCTTGCCGCGAGTTTACCCAGAACCTCAGCTTTGCCCTTATCGTCAAAATAAATCAGCACATTGCGGCAAAAAATAATATCAAAGCGGCCAAGGGCTGCATAACTATCCAGCAGGTTCATGGCCTTGAATTTCACCGGTGCTTTGACAGGTGGCTGGATTTCCCACAGATTCCCGGACTGCTGTTTAAAATATTTCACCAGCATGGTAATGGGCAGGCCGCGCTGCACCTCAAATTGAGTAAACATACCGGCACGGGCGCGTTCCAGCACTTTTTCGTTAAGATCTGTGGCGAGGATTTCAAACGTTAGCCCGCCAAGACCCGCGCCCATTTCCTTAAGCGACATGACAATCGAATAAGGCTCCTGCCCGGTCGAGCAGGCCGCCGACCAGATACGAATGTGAGTGCGTCCAGCTTCTTTGAGTGCCGGAATCATGACCTTGATCAGATAATCGAACGGCTTGGTATCGCGGTAGAACATGGACTCGTTCGTGGTCATCGCCTCGGTGATTTCGGTGATGACAGGGGCCGGAAGAGTCCCCGCCTGGAGCCGCGCAATCATCTCGGGGATGTCTTTCATCCCATGCGTACGGACGATAGGCTGAAGACGCGTTTCAATTAAATAGAGCTTGTCCTCCGTCAGAGCAAGGCCGGAGCGCGTTCGCAGAAAATCTGCAATCACATCAAACTCGTTCTTGGAAAGCGTCAGCGTCATGCGATGGCTCGCAAAATATAAAGCGGTAATTGCGGCAGCGGCAGCACGGCTTTGGCGAGTTTGGCCTCAGCCACCGCCCGCGGCATCCCCCAGACGACGCAGGTTGCTTCGTCTTGGGCTAAAATCTGCCCGCCCGCAGCTACGATCTGTTCTGCACCGGCTTTGCCGTCGGACCCCATGCCGGTCAGAACTACACCCAGCAGCTTGCGCCCGTAAATACTGGCGAGACTGCGAAACATGGGATCGGCCGACGGACGGCAGAAATTCTCTGGCGGCGACTGCGTAATCCGCACAACATTTGCGCCCGTCGCCGCTGCTTCCACGATCAAATGAAAATGACCCGGCGCCACATAAATCACGCCGGGCTTCACGGTTTCACCATCCACCGCCTCATAGCATGGCGTGCCTGCGGCTTTGGCAATATTCTGTGCCAGAATGGTGGTGAAGGAAGGCGGCATATGCTGCGTGACAAATACCGG
>JAJTIB010000161.1 GCA_021300075.1 Rickettsiales bacterium | reverse complement strand
TCCGGCGCGATCGGCATGGCCGTTGATGACAATCTGGGTGGGCTTATGGTTGGTGATGTCGATAATCAGGTTTTGCAGTGAGGTCAGGGCCTCGCCGGTCAAAGCGTCGTTATCAAAAGGGAAATAGAAAATCGATGACGAAGTCTCTATTGGCTGCGGTGGGGTGGCGGAGAGAATTTCTTCAGGGGCGAGGGTCATGGGGGCAAGGGGTGCATCTGTTGCATCACTAGCCACCTGATCCGCAACGGCGGTGACCGGTGGGAGGTTGAGAGCAGCACTCACATCTTCGGCTCTGGCCAGCGCCGTATCGTTTTCCTTTTTCAGGAGGGTTAAAGCACGATCAAAGCGTTGGCGGCAGGCGTTGATGGCGGGAGTGTTCCAGCCTTCTTCCATATTTTCGACCCAGCAATCGTAGGAGACAATTAGTGTGGCGGAAAGCTGCGGTCGCTCAGCTTTATTTTTGGGAGTGAGTGCGGCAAGTAACTGGTCACGCGCCCCAACGAGGGTTTTTTCATCACTGTGACTCAAATCTAGCGCAGATGGATCCTCGGGCGCGATATCCTTGCCTCTGGCTGCGAGAAGCCCCTTGTCGGCGAAACGCTGCGACGACCACCAGTCGTAATTCGTAAGTTCCCGCTCGGCAAGTTTCTGATATTGGCGCATGAGCGCATGGTCATACGGGTTGTCGGGTGGTGTCTCGCGTCGTAACGCGCTCAGCGATGCGGTTGTGTCGCAGGCAACAAGCGTTAGAAGCGCCAAAATACTGGGTAAGAGATACCGCATGCGAACGCCGTGCCGATTTTTGAATTGGTTTTTTGCAAGCAATAAAGAGTGAGACTAGTCAAACTAGGGGAAGCTGGCAATAGGGGAAAGCACTTGCCAACCCCTGGTTAATCCATTAACGAGGCGCGCAAATCAATGTTCAGGGAGTTGTTATGGTAACCGAGCGTACCCTTTCCATTTTAAAACCCGACGCGACCGAGCGCAATATCACCGGCGCGATCAATGCCATGTTTGAAGCGGCGGGATTTCGTATTGTCGCGCAAAAACGTCTGCGTCTCAGCAAAACTCAGGCCGAGCAGTTTTATGCAGTGCATAAGTCCCGCCCGTTTTACGGCGAGCTGGTCGATTACATGATCAGTGGTCCGGTAGTGGTGCAGGTGCTTGAACGCGAGGATGCGGTCGCCAAAAATCGTGAACTCATGGGCGCGACCAACCCGGCCAATGCCGCGGAAGGCACGATTCGTAAAAAATTCGCGGAATCGATTGAGCGCAATTCGGTCCATGGCTCTGATTCACTCGAGAACGCCAAAACCGAAATCGCATTTTTCTTCACGCCCAGCGAGATTGTTTGAGTATTTAAATACGCCTACGGCGCGGTGGGGGCAGCGGGGCTGCCGCCCACACCCCCTCACTTCGCTTCGCTCGCGGCTCGCGCTTCGCGCTACGCGGAATCCTCTTTATGAATCTGGGGTGAGAGGCGTCGCGTTTGTTGTTTAAATACGCCTACGGCGCGGTGGGGGCAGCGGGGCTGCCGCCCACACCCCCTCACTTCGCTGCGCTCGTGGCTCGCGCTTCGCGCTACGCGGAATCCTCTTTATGAATCTGGGGTGACAGGCGTGCTTTTCTGTTAAGAAGTGGTCTTTCTAATCCCGTTCCATGAGCGCCAGACGCAGGGCTTCCGGATATAGCTGGTGTTCAAGTTTGTGCACTCGCGCTTTGAGGCTTTCGAGCGTATCGCTCGGGCGGATATCGGTCGCAAGCTGGGCGATGATGCCGCCGGAATCAAGCGCTTCCGTCACCCAATGCACGCTACAGCCATGCCGTTTTTCGCCAGCGGCCAGAACCCGGGCATGGGTATCTAGCCCCTTATAAGCAGGGAGTAATGAGGGATGGATATTGATGATCCTGCCCGCCCATTTGCGTGTGAACCAGGGCGAGAGAATCCGCATGAAGCCGGCCATACAGACGAATTCCACGCTATGTTCTTGAAGGATGCCATCCAGCGCGCGGTCGTAACTGATGCGGTCGGCGAAATCCTGATGGCGCAGAACCCGGGTCGGGATATCGGCTTGTCTTGCGCGGGTCAGAGCGTAGGCTTCGTCGCGGTTGGAAATTACCAGTACAATGAGGCCCGGGTAATCCTCCTCATGGGTCGCGTCGATTAAAGCCTGAAGGTTGCTGCCAAATCCCGAGACCAGCACCGCGACTTTTACGCGCATAGTGTGCCCTGATAGACAATGCGTGCCTCGCTCAGTTTAGTGATGATGCCGATTTCGCCGGCCACTTCGCCTGCACTGGTCAGTATGCCGAGCACGTCTTTCACGTCATGTGGGGCGACGACCAGCACCATGCCCAGACCACAATTGAAGGTACGCAGCATCTCGGCCTCGCTCACATCCCCGGCCTGCATGAGCCAGTGGAAGACATCAGGCATGGCCCAGCGGCCAAGATCAATCGAAGCTGACGTTGAAAGCGGCAGCACACGCGGCAGATTGTCACTCACCCCGCCGCCGGTGATATGGGCCATGGCCTTGATTTTTTTACGGCGAATCAGTGGCAGCAGGCTGCTCACATAAATGCGCGTGGGCTCGAGTAATGCCGCACCGAGGGAGGCGTGAATCGTCTGGAAGGGGGCGCCTGCGTAAAGGTCAGCGCCGATATCGCGGATGACTTTGCGTACCAGCGAATAACCATTGGAGTGAATGCCGGAGGATGCCATACCAATCAGCACGTCGTTCTCGGCGATATCGCCGCGCGGCAATAGCTGGTCGCGCTCGACCGCGCCGACTGCAAAACCCGCCAGGTCATAGTCGCCCGCTTGATACATGCCCGGCATTTCGGCGGTCTCACCGCCAATGAGCGAGCAATTGGCAAGTGAACAGCCCTCGGCAATTCCGGTAATCACATCGCTTGCGATCTCAACATCAAGGCTGCCGGTGGCAAAATAATCGAGGAAATAAAGCGGGGTCGCGCCCTGAACGATAAGATCATTCACGCACATGGCCACCAGATCAATGCCAATCGAATCATGCAGACCAAGCTCCTGTGCGAGCTTGAGTTTGGTGCCGACTCCGTCGGTGGTGGAGACAAGCAACGGGTCTTTGAAGCCTGCGCCCTTGAGGTCAAACAAAGCGCCATAGCCGCCCAGACCGCCAATGACGCCGGCTCGAGCGGTTGCCTTTGCCAGCGGCTTGATACGTTCGACCAGTGCATGGCCCGCGTCGATATCGACCCCGGCTTCTTTATATCGCTCGTTGCTAGATGCAGACATTTGCGCTACCTTTGAGTGCATGAATCAACGCAGCATTAGCGAATTATCATGGCCTTGGCAACGTCTGAACCATGCGCGTAGTATGGCAGTGGCTCTGTTTGTTCTGGGAGCGATGCTGGCTGCACCCGCTATGGCGGCGCTGCATGAGATCACAGTGATTGGCGTGGGCATTGACAGCCTGCGCTCTGCGGCAGAAGCCAAGGCCATTGATTACGGCAAGAAACGCGCGATTTATTTGCTGTCGAAAAAGCTGGGCGCGGTCGATAGTGAAGCGACGCTCGCAAAACTTAAGCCCGAAGAACTAAAGGATATGGTGCGTGGCTACACCATTATTCGCCGCGAACGAAGTGAAGAGAAAACCTATCTCGAAATGCGGGTCACGATTGCTGATACGCCACTTCGCGCGGCGCTTGGCCTGCCTGATTCCGAGGACATCAGCATCAATTTCCGCCGTCGGGGCATTCTGGTTCTTCCGGTTTTTGTGGCCACTGAGCGTCCACTCTTATGGGAAAAGCGTAATCCCCTGAGTCAACCGCTCAAGAGTCTCGCTCTTAAAATGGGCAAGGGTTCAGTGATTTTGCCCGTGGGCGATCCGGACGATTTGCGGGTCGTGGATTATAATAACGTGCTGACCATTAGCTATGATCGCCTTAAAGAAATGGTCGCGCGTTATGGCGCCAGTGAAATATTGATTGCCGTCGTCACGCTTGGGCTTGAAGATACAAGCGAGCCGACAGATATCCTGCTGCGGCGGCTGACCAAAGATCAGACGAAGCTGGAGCGTATCACTCTCAAGCCCACCAATGCGCTTGATCGCCCCGAAGCCCGAATACAGGCGGCGGCGGTAGCGATTGCCCAGGTCGCGACCGATCTTGCCTCTTCGGTAGCGATTGAGGAACGCAAGGAATTGGCGGCGGCCAAGCAGCAGTCGGTGGAGTTTGTCTTCATCACCATGCGCGAATTCGGGGAAATGCAGGCGGCACTCAGGAGTTTTTCCGGGTTCAAGCAGTTGATCATCACTAAGAGCGACCTGCATCGGGTAGAGGGTGAGCTTTATTATACGGGGAGCGAGAAAAAGCTGCGTGCACATTTGAAAAAATCCGCTATTTTTGTGCGGCCTGGCGAGAAACGCTGGGAACTCAATATGAGGTAACGTTCGATGGAACCGACGCGCGCCCGCATGATGCAATGGCTGTTCTGGCTGACGCTGGTGACGCTGTTTGTTTTATTTCTCCAGATGGTGCGCCCGATTCTCCTGCCATTTGTAGTGGGGATGGGCGTTGCCTATCTGTTTGATCCGGTCGCCGACCGGTTGGAGCGCCTCGGCCTGTCACGGACGCTGGCGGCGACGTTCATTACCCTCACCTTCTTTATTGTCCTGGCGCTGCTCATGATATGGGTCGGTCCGCTACTCTATCGGCAGTTCTCTTCATTACTTGAATTTCTGCCGAATATCATGGTGTCGCTGCGCGATTTGGTTGAGCATCAAATGGCCTTAGTGTTGCATCGCCTCGAAGTGATCAATAATGGTGACGTTATTCCGCCCGAGCAGTTAACCGCCAAGGCGGTCACTACGGTGAGCACTCTGTTGCAGCAACTCATTGTCTCGGGTGCGGCATTACTTAATCTCCTCTCGCTGCTCTTTATCACCCCGATCGTCTGTTTTTACCTGCTGCGCGACTGGGATAAAATCGTGGCCGCCGTCGATCGCCTCTTGCCGCGTGCCTTTGCGCCCGTCATCCGCGAGCAATGCCGGATTATTGATGAGACGCTGGCAGGTTATCTGCGCGGGCAGGTGACGGTGATGGCGATTCTGGTAATTTATTACGCGGTGGCTCTCGGTATTGTCGGCATAAATTTTTCGCTGGTGATTGCGCTCATAAGCGCCGTATTCATTATCATCCCCTATGTGGGGACGCTGGTCAGTTTTACCCTTGCGCTGGGTGTAACGTATTTTGGCTTTGGCCTTGAATGGCAGGTCTGGGCGGTGGCGCTTGTTTATTTAATCGGACAAGTACTTGAGCAGCAATTCCTGACCCCAACGATTATCGGTAAAAATGTCGGGCTACATCCGATCTGGATGTTGTTCGGGATGCTGGCGGGCGCGGTCACGATGGGGGTTGTGGGGATATTGCTTGCCGTACCAATTACGGCGGTCATTGGTGTCTTGGCGCGATTTTTTATTGGCCGTTATCTGGCCAGCCCGCTCTACGGGGCATGAGTGCGCCCGTGCAACTGCCTATGAAATTCACGCTGCCGGTGAGTTATGCAGCGGCAGATTTCATTCTGGGGGATGCCAATCGTTCAGCCGCTACTATTCTTGACGATCTCAGCCGATGGCCGGAGCCAGTGCTGGCGCTGGTAGGCCCGTCTGGCGCGGGTAAAACCCATTTGCTCCATTGGCTGATGGAGCGGCATCAGGGTGTTTTGCTTGATGCGGCGTCGATTGGCTCTCCACCGCCCGCACCTTTCTGGGCGCTTGATGATATAGCGCAGTTTAAGGGTGAAGAAGCGCTGGTGCGACTCATGAATGACTGTCGTGCGGGGGCGGGGAAGTTATTACTCGCCGCCTCCGAACAGCCCTCGCGTTTGGTCACCCGACTGCCGGATCTGCATTCGCGGTTGTCAGCAGTCATTACCCTTACTCTTGCACCACCCGATGAGGCGATGCTCGCTGCGCTCCTGACCAAGCATTTTACCGACCGTCAGTTGCGCGTAGCGCCGGAGGTGATTGCGTATCTTGTGGCGCGGATGGAGCGGTCTTATGAAGCTGCTGCCCAAGCTGCCGCCTGGCTTG
>JAJTIB010000041.1 GCA_021300075.1 Rickettsiales bacterium | reverse complement strand
GCGACGATTGAAAAGCTGAAAGCGGCGCTAACGGCGATGTATCAGAACGAATCGTTTATCGCAGTGGTAGAAAACGCGCCCAGCACGCATCAGGTGCGTGGCACGAATCGCTGCCATATCTCGGTGCATTCCGGTCGCAGGACCGGGGAAGCAGTGATTGTCTCGGTGATTGATAACCTCGTCAAAGGCGCATCCGGCCAGGCCATTCAGAATGCGAATCTGATGTTCGGCCTACCCGAAACCACGTCACTTCTATCCTCGGCGGTGTTCCCATAGAGCCTTGGGCCTTGAGCCGCGAGGTTTTAGCTCTCATGTGTGTGTGGTAAGGGGTTGCCTCTTGTCACGGAAAAGCTAAAACCTAATGGCTCACGGCTAACGGCTAACGGCTAACGACTAGAGAATGACACATGCACCCACCATCCCCTATCATCCTGCCTTTTAACGGTATCGTTCCCACGATTCATCCCGATGCCTGGATTGCGCCAGGCGCGGTGGTGATTGGTGATGTGCATATCGGCAAGGATTCCAATGTCTGGTTTGGCTGCGTGATTCGTGGGGACGTGAGCGCTATCCGCGTTGGTGAACGCACAAATATCCAAGACGGCACGGTTGTGCATGTGACGCGTAATGTCGGTCCGACCATCATTGGTTCGGATGTGACGATTGGCCATCAGGCTATCATCCATGCGGCGACGATTGAGGATTTCGGATTTGTCGGCATGGGCTCGATCGTGCTCGATTTTTCTATAATCGAATCATACGGATTTCTTGCGGCGGGTGCGGTATTGACCCCCAAAAAACGCCTGCCTCAGGCCCAGCTTTGGGCGGGCAATCCGGCCAAATTTTTACGAGCAATCAGTAAAGAAGAGCGCGAATATATCCCCTTTTCGGCCGAGCATTACGTCAGTCTTTCGAGAAAATACAAAGACTAAGCGACTAGTTCCTGACTCCAACCTTCATCAAAGTTTCACATTCTTCTGCCCTGTAGTCGCCTAGAATTGTAGGCATATGAGTCTATGGCAGAACACGCGCGCGCACCTGGCGCAATTCGGGCGGGATCTTAGAGCCTACCTCTTTGGTAAGGGGATTGTCTCAACTGCTGTCATTGCCGCGAGTTTTTTCTCCGGCGGCACGCTGCTGCCCTTTACCATTGCGCTGGGCGGGGTGGCATTCAACATGTTCCGTCGGCGGCGCGAGCAGAATTACTATCTCGATACAATGGTAGTGAAATACCGCGAAGAAATTGGCGATCTTTTTGGGATCAATCCGGAGAATGTGACACGCGCACAGGTGACCCGCGTCGCTTATGGTGACCCAGAGCGCGGTATTTCTGGCAACCCGATTCTGGCGCAGGCCATTGACCGCCAGCGGGCGAAAAGCTGGTTGAACTTCGGCACATCGCTGATGGCGGCGGGGGCAACCTTGCTTATTTTATCTATAGGCGGTGCTGCCTTTGCCGGCACGATGCTCGCCCAGATGAGCCCGCTCTTGCAGCATCTTGGTGCTTCCGCAGTGGCATTGATGTCCGGGTTATTTATCCATAAAGGGCTTGAATTTTATGTTGGCCAGCAGTCGGGTATTGGTGCTGCTTCGGCGCATGATCTGGTGCTGCAGCTGGAGCATCGTCACAGTCGTGGCCGGGCGGTGACGCCCGAGCAGGTGATGGCGGTGAAACTTGCCGCTTTTCCGGCCCTTGCCGAGGAGGTGCGAGCCAGCACCGGGCGCGATTTTCTGCGCCTGCGTGCGCCCGATCAACAGCGCTGGATGGTGCGGCTCGACCCCGAGCGGCAGATGATGCTGATTGCTGATGAACTGAATAAAGGTACGATTGATGCGACCCAGATCCCGTTTATTCTGACCGGCCAGATTGCTATTCATCGTACTCCGCCACGCCCGGTCTCTGCACCTGCGAACGGGGTAGCACCGCAGAAATCTTTTGTGGAGAAACTCGGACTCGTGCAGCGGGTCGATAAAAACCATGTCGCTCGGGTTGAAGAGTCGCGCACACCTATTGCACAAGCGGCGCGCTGACGCATTTTGCAGCTATCGCCGCACCTTTGCGTAACTACCCGGCGCGGCTTCAATTGGTTTGTATCTTTTATTGCCAAGTTTGGGTGTGGGAACTTTTCGGCTGGCGCGGGAAGCCAGCCATTCCGCCCAATGCCCCCACCACGAACCTTCATGCCGGGTCGCACCCTCAAACCATTCGGTCGGACGCGGGGGTAATTCAGCATTCTCCCAGTAGCCGTATTTTTTCTTTGCTGGTGGGTTGATGACACCCGCGACATGTCCCGAATCGGCCAGCGTAAAAACGGTGTCGGTGTCGTAAATCTGCGTCGCGGCATAGGCCGAGACCCAGGGTGCGATATGGTCTTCGCGGGTCGCGAGGATGTAGGTTGGGGTGGTGATTTTGGTGATATTGATGGGGGTTCCTGCAAGCTCAATACCATTGGGTTTTACCAGCAGGTTCTGCTGGTACATGTTACGCAGGTAAAAAGCATGCATCGTCGCGGGCATCCGCGTCGAATCGGAATTCCAATATAAGAGATCAAACGGGAACGGGTCCTTGCCGAGCAGGTAGTTATTAACGACAAACGACCAGATGAGGTCGTTGCTGCGAAGCATATTGAAGGTGGTGGCCATATCAATCGCGTCGAGATAGCCATGCTCGCTCATGCGTTCTTCGAGGCTTTCAAGCTGCGTGTCGTCGATGAAGACCGAGAGGTCACCCGCTTCGGTGAAATCCACCAAAGTGGTGAGATAGGTGGCCGAGGCGATGCGTGCTTCCTCGCCTTTGCTGCGTAAATACGCAAGCGTAATAGCGGTGAGCGTACCGCCAAGGCAGTAGCCCACGAGCGAAGTGCTTCTGCTACCGGTGATGGCTTCGACCACATCAAGTGCAGCAATCGGGCCTTCGAGCAGGTAGTCATCAAAACGTTTGCGTCCGAGCTGTTCGTCGGGGTTGACCCAGGAAATGATGAACACGGTATGGCCTTTGCTTACCAGCCAGCGT
>JAJTIB010000102.1 GCA_021300075.1 Rickettsiales bacterium | reverse complement strand
GGGCTAGTGCGGCTTGATGGTGCGGATGTCTATCACTGGTCGCGCGCCGATTTTGGGCTTCATGTGGGCTATTTACCGCAAAGCGTTGAACTTTTTCCCGGCACACTCAAACAGAATATTGCGCGGATGCAAACCGACGCCAGCGACGAGGCTGTGACGAAAGCCGCACAGAGAGCGGGCGTGCATGAGCTGATTTTAAGTTTTAAAGACGCCTATGATACAGTTTATGTCCCCGGCCAGAGCGTACTTTCGCCAGGGCAGAAACAGCGCATTGGTCTCGCGCGTGCGCTCTTTGGCGAGGTGCGGCTGGTAGTCCTTGATGAGCCCAACAGCAATCTCGACAGTGACGGCGAACGCGCCCTGATTCAAGCCATCAGCACCCTGAAGCGCGAAGGGGTGACCCTCGTCATCATTGCCCACCGTCCATCCATCATGCGCTCAGTTGATACCATCCTGATGCTTCGGGGCGGGCAGGTCGAAGCCATGGGCGCGCGCGACACCATCATCGCCCGCTATACGCCGGGCAAGCCAACCGGAGGGCGCGATGTCTGAAACCTTCACCCTCACGCGTGCACTAAGAAAAATTCTCCCGATTATGGCCGCCATAACCTTTTTGGTTGATCGCGCCTCGGCGAAACTTGTGCCACCTCACGCACAGGGAAGCGAAAGTCCGGACGCGCTGGCGCGGCCAGTTATTTTACGCGGCATGTGGGTACTGGTGCTGCTGTTTGGGGTGATTGGCGCCTGGGCCGCCTTCTGGCCACTGGCGACGGGTGCGATTGCGCCCGGGCGGGTCGTGGCGGATTCAAACCGCAAGGAAATTCAACATCTCGAAGGCGGTATCATCAAAGAAATTCTGGTAAAGGAAGGCCAGCAAGTCGCGGCTGGAGAAATGTTAGCGCGCCTTGAAAGCGCGAATGCTGAGGCGCGGCAGGGCTTGCTGCGCGGTCAACTGATTGCGGCACAAGCGACGCAAGCACGTCTTATCGCCGAGCGTGACGGGGCGGCCAGTATCACCTTTCCGCCTTCACTTACGAAGCTGACCGCAACCGACCCCGAGATCGCACAGAATATCGACGCGCAAACGCGCTTATTTAATTCACGCCGCGAATCCCTTAGCGGCCAGATTAACGTCCTTAATCAAAAAATCCGCCAGAGTGAGGAGGAAATCAAAGGGTACGAAAAACAAAGTGCCGCCGCCAGCCGCCAGGTCGCGCTTCTGAACGAGGAAATCACCACGGTGCGGATGCTGGTCGCCAAGGGCAATGCGGTGAAACCTCGCCTGCTGGCGCTCGAGCGTCAGGCCGCTGAGCTTGAAGGCCAGCGCGGCCAGACACAGGCGCTGGCGGCGCGCGCGACCCAGACCATCAATGAAGCCAAAATCACCATCCTCAATACCCGCAGCGATTTTCTCAATAAAGTACTGGCCGAACTTAAAGACGTGCAGTTGCAGCTATCGGGGCTCGAAGAACAAACCGGCGCGTCAGAAGACGTGATGCGGCGTATCGACATCAAATCGCCCATTGCCGGAACAGTAACAGGACTCATGATTCATACTATCGGAGGGATTTTAAAACCCGGCGCGACGATGATGAGCATCGTGCCAAGCGACGATAAGCTGATTATCGAAGCACGGGTAAACCCGCAGGATATTGACGTGGTGCATGCCGGGCTCACTGCACGGGTGCGCCTGAGCGCTTATTCCGCGCGCTATGTACCTCCGGTTGAGGGCAAGGTCATGACCATTTCAGCCGACCGTTTTGATGATGCGGCGATGGGCAGCTATTTCCTCGCACGGATTGAAATTCCACCCGCCCAACTCGCAGCACTGAATAATGTCAAGCTATCCGCCGGGATGCCGGCTGAGGTTCTCATCGTCACCGGCAGTCGCAGCATGTTGTCGTACCTGACACAGCCCATCACCCAGTCTTTTGGCCGCGCCTTCCGCGAGCAGTGAACCTACATCGCACTCGCCTGAATTGCTTCACGCCCGGCTTGCAGATGGTTGCGGCGGGCATTGTAAATTGTCCCCGCGAGAATGATGAGTGCACCCACCAGCGTCCAACTGTCAATGAGCTTGTCGAACACGAAATAAGAGAGAATGGTGGTAAAAAGCAACATCACGAAATTGAGCGGGATCAGCACCAACAGGGGCACTTTGGCAATCGCCATCCCCACCAGAATTTGCACCGCATAGCTCAAGACGCCAATAAGGATAAGCCATGCCCAGCCTTCGACTGAGGGCGTCTGCCAATGCCAGATACCCATGGGCAGCGAGAAAATACTCGTAAGCAGCAGCATATAAAAGGCAATATGTTTGGGCGACTCGGTGCTGCTGAGGAGCTTGATCACCACCCCACAGAAAGAAAATCCAAGTGCTGCGCCAAGCACATAGAACACGCCCGGATTGGCGGGGATAAAGCCCGGGCGTGTAATCACCAATACCCCGATAATGCCCACCAGCAGAGCAACCCAGGTGTGGGCGTAGCTTTTTTCTTTAAGCACCAGAATCGCAACCACCGTGGCCAGAAGCGGCGTAATGAAATTAAGCGCCGTATGCATCGGCAGCGTAAAGACATCGCCCAGGTAACTCAGCGAAATGAGGGTGAGCGCATAGGCGCCATACTCGAGTACGGCGCGCAGCCCATGGGTTTTAAGGCGCGTGGTGGCAAGCCCCGCGCGGCCCTGACGAATCGCCCACGGTGTCATGCATAATAGCGCAATGATACTATAGCACATCAGAATCTGAAAGCCGTGATAGCCAAAGCCGTAACTCGGGATGCTGATATAAGGCACAATCGAAAAAATGATGGCATTGCCCAGCAGCACCAGAATGAACAAACCAATTGCCACGAGAGTTTCGCGTTTTTTTTGCATGTGCGCTCCTTAGAAAGAAAATTGTTCGAGGGTGATGCGCTCGTCGAGATTATGTTCAGGGTCAAACAGCATGGTCAGGCTAATATTGCGCTCTTCAAATACCGAAACGCTGACTACATCACGAATCTCGGTGAAGTCGGCCACGGCACTGACCGGCCGCTTTTCCGGCTGCAGAATTTCAAATGTCACACTCGAGTTATGTGGCAGTAGCGCGCCGCGCCAGCGGCGGGGACGGAATGGCGCTATCGGCGTCAGGGCCAGAAGATTGGCGGTAAGCGGCAGTATTGGGCCACCCGCCGAAAAATTATAAGCGGTCGAGCCAGCCGGGGTTGAGACGATCACACCATCACAGACCATTTCGGGCACGCGCACCACATGGTCGATCGTTACCCGGATTTTTGCCGCCTGTCGGCTTTCGCGGAAAAGCGACACTTCATTGATGGCCAGTTCCTGATGTTCCTTACCCGCTACGGAGCGCGCATACATGGCCAGCGGATGCAGAATTGAGCGGCGGGCGACATGCAGCCGATCCATCAGATTTTCGGGTGAATAGTGATTCATCAAAAAACCGACCGAACCGCAATTCATGCCATATACCGCAATGCCGCGATGCATATATTTATGCAATACCTGCAGCATGAATCCATCGCCCCCGAGCACCACCAGCACATCCGGCTTGGTACGTTTTCCGGTGATATCAAGAAGTTCGTAATTTGACTTGAGATCCATAAGCGCGGCTTGCGCTTTGGGGGTGTTGTCAGCCAGACAAGCGATACGAAATGGTGCGTTCATACCTCACTGTTTAGCATGGTATCCGCGCCGCGCAACTTTTCTTCAGAGGCAGAGAGTGAGCACCTAATGTCGCTGGATGTTCTGGCGCACCAGCGCTATCAGATAGGGCATATTTTCGACGTCCCGGTCACCCGTCAGCTGAAGCATACGCTCGACCACACGATTGGCATATAGCAGTGAACCGGGAATAACCTCGCTACCCTCAAGATCCTGCACAACACGCAGCAGAATCTGGATTGCTTCAAACATGCTGGCAGGCATTTCGGTACGATCATAAAGCGCGCGAAAACCAATCCCACCCTTGTCGGTGATGAGTTTCTCGACATTCTTCGCCGGAATATGCGCCAGCTGCGCCAT
>JAJTIB010000110.1 GCA_021300075.1 Rickettsiales bacterium | reverse complement strand
CGCTCTTTTGGCGATGACACTGACCGGCGGCACGCTTAATGTCTATAGTCAGATTGGGCTGGTGGCGTTGATGGGGCTTATCAGCAAGCATGGCATCATGATTGTCGAATTCGCCAACCAGTTACAGGACAAGGGAAGCACGAAACTCGAAGCCATCCTCACGTCCTGTACCATCCGCATGCGGCCGATTCTGATGACAACGGCAGCGACCGTGCTGGGTGCGCTGCCGCTTGCCATCGCTCAGGGCGCGGGCGCAGAATCGCGACAGGCGATTGGCTGGGTGATTGTTGGCGGTATGACGATCGGCACGCTGTTCACACTCTTCATCGTGCCGAGCTTTTACCTGCTCATTTCCCGCCGCCAACCCCTTCTCACTTTCGATGAAAGTAAGTTGGTATAGCGCGCTGCTTCAGGTGCGATTTATCTTCTTACTAAATAAGCACGCCTGGACCCCTATGGAGTGAGAATGGCCGCGCGCCGCTTGAGTGTCATTTAAATACTCACCGTTGCCACCACCTGTGCGGCGATGCCCTCGCTCCGTCCCGTGAAGCCCAGCCCCTCGCTGGTGGTGGCTTTGACACTCACGCTTTCAGGCTCAATGCTGAGCAGGCTCGCAATCCTCAGGCGCATCGCTTCGCGGTGGGGTGCAATTTTTGGCGTTTCACAGATTATTGTGATGTCGAGATGGATGATATGCGCGCCCTTGGCCGCAAGTAGCTTCGCGGCATGCGCGACAAACTGCGCCGAATTCGCGCCCTTCCATTTCGCGTCGGAGGGCGGAAAATATGTGCCGATGTCGCCAGCAGCTATTGTGCCCAAAAGCGCATCCACCAAAGCATGCAGCACCACATCCGCATCCGAATGGCCTTCAAGCGCGTATGATGAGGGGATGCGAATGCCGCCAAGCATCATACCGTCGCCGGCCACCAGTCGGTGTACGTCAAACCCCATACCCACACGCGGCATGCCGAGTGTTGCCATCGTCATATCTTCGGCGCTGGTCATTTTACGATTCCTTTCCTCGCCCATCACATATTGCACTTCGCCGCCCGCCGCCATCCATAATGCGGCATCATCGGTCATGCTGTGGCGATGACTTTGTTGATGGAGTTGCAAAATACGCTGGAAGGGAAAAGCCTGCGGTGTCTGGATACGCTTGAGTGTGTCGCGCTCAAGTGTTTCACCCGCTTCATTACGAATGGTATCCACGACAGGCAGGGCAGGGATAATCGCCGCCTTACCATCAAGCGCATCAAGCACCTGATTAATGAGCGCCGCGGAAATAAAGGGGCGGGCGGCGTCATGAATCAGCACAAAATCGGGAGCGAGGGGGGTGAGTGCCTCGAGGCCATAACGCACCGAATCCTGCCGCGTCGCACCGCCAGCGGTGGGCGGCAGGAGTTTTCCTCTTAAATCTTGCATTTGTTCTGGGGCGGGATTCCCCCCCTCTTTCTGCTCCATAAACGGGGTGGATGATTTTAGCGAAGCTCCCCCTTGCGCGTTCTCCCATATTCCTCCCGCCTGCATGGGGGAGATAAGGGAGGGAATCGCCGCTTCATACAATCCCACATCCTCCGGCCGAATCACGGCCATCACTCCATCAATCTGCGGATGCTGTAGAAATCGCGTCAGCGCATAGCGCAGCATCGGTGCACCGAGCAGTGGCTGGTATTGCTTGGGCGTCTTGCCGCCCATGCGACTACCCGCACCACCCGCGACAATTAAAGCGTAAATTCGAGGCTGCGTCATAGGGCCAGCATAGCCCATGCCGATGCGATGTCATCAAAAACCATGTGTTCGCGGGGCTATCTGATTGCATCCCCCCTCATCCTGCGATATAGCGGCGATCCATGAACACAGCGGAAAATACAAGGCCTCGCGCGCCGATTCAGATCGGCCCGATTACGCTTGAAGATCACGCGATTCTCGCGCCGATGACGGGCGTGTCGGATTTGCCTTTTCGTAAGCTGGTGAAACGCTTCGGTGCGCCCCTTGTGGTCTCAGAAATGATTGCAAGTAAGGCCGTGATTCTCGAAACCCGAAACGCGCTGAGGATGGCGGCGCGGGACGTGGCCGAGCGCCCGTTCTCGGTACAGCTGGCGGGCTGCGACCCGGAGGTAATGGCTGAGGCTGCGAAATTGAATGAGGATCGTGGGGCCGACATCATCGACATCAATTTCGGCTGTCCGGTCAAAAAAGTGGTGAATGGCATGGCCGGGTCGTCCCTGCTGCGCGACGAGCCGCTTGCAGCGCGGATTTTAGAGGCGACCGCCAAAGCGGTTAAGATTCCCGTGACCCTCAAAATGCGGATGGGTTGGGATCATCAGTCTCTTAACGCTCCGAAAATCGCGAAAATCGCCGAAGATGTCGGTATTCGCATGATTACGGTCCATGGCCGCACCCGCTGCCAGATGTATAAAGGCAGCGCCGACTGGGGCTTTGTTCGCCGTGTCAAGGAGGCGGTGAATCTGCCCGTCATCGTCAATGGCGACATCACAACCTACAAGGATATTGACTGCGCGCTTGAGCAATCCGGCGCGGATGGAGTGATGATCGGGCGTGGCAGCTATGGCCGCCCCTGGTTTGTGCATCAGGCCTGCCAGTATCTTCGCGGCCACGCGATACCAGACCCTGCGCTCGACCATCAGCGCGACATCGTGCTTGAACATTACGACGATATGCTAAGCTATTACGGCACGGAAAACGGCATTCGCATCGCCCGTAAACATATTGGCTGGTATGCCAGCGGCCTGCACTCGGCTGCCGAATACCGCCACCGCGTCAACCGCATGACCAATGCCGACGAAGTCCGCCTCGCCATCCGCGATTATTACGACGATTTATTACAGCGTGGCGTCACCCAGCGCACCCATGAGCGGGTGAGCGAGGGGGAGTGATGATGCTGGATTGGCATAATTGATGGTGGATGTTCCTCCTTCCCCAGGGAGGAGGGGGTGCGCGGCGCATCATTTTGTAAGAAAAATTGGAATATGTATATGACCAACCCTAAACCCACCTCCCGACCCGACTTCGTGCTTCCCGCCCCGGAGTGGACGGCGATGAGCGCGCAGCTTGCCGCAAGTCTCGCCCATGAAATCCGCAATCCCTTACTCGCCATCAAAGGGGCGGCGCAACTGCTCGAACAATCGAGTGGCGAGGAGGACAAAACCCTCGCCCGCCTGATTATCGACGAAGCGCGGCGCATCGAGGCGCTGGTGGTGCGGCTTGATCCGCTCACGCCGGAGCCTCCGCGCGCGCCCGAGGCGTTCAACATTCACGAAGTCACTGAATATGTGCGCCTTGCCGCCGCCAGCTCCTTCGCTTCTGGTGTGCGTTTCATCACCCATTACGACCCGTCTTTGCCACAGGTTATAGGCCACCGTGCGGCGCTTATTCAGGCGTTGATGAATCTGGTGAAAAACGCCGCCGAATCGGTGCAGTCGCTGGCGGCGCCGACCATTACTCTCCGCACCCGCTACCTGATTGGCGAGCGCATGCGGCGCGAGGGTGGCCGCCTATTGCCCATTCAGGTGCGGATTGAAGATAATGGCGCAGGCATCCCTGCGACCATTGCTCCGCGACTGTTTACGCCCTTTGCTACTGGCCGCGAAGGCGGCAAGGGACTGGGACTGGCCATCGTTGCACGGCTGATGGAAGAGCAGGGCGGGCTGGTCGCCTGCGAATCCGCGCCCGATGCGCCGGCGATTTTCAGCATCTATCTGCCGCAGGAGTGAGACAGGGCAGGTTGTAGGTTTTAGTTTGTAGGTTTTAGTTTTCCCGTTCGTGTGGCAATGCCATGCTCTTTGCACTGTAAGCGCTCTAACCTCTAACCTCTAACCTACAACCCAATACCTGAGCCCCGACACCTCACTTCCCATTTTCCGCGTTGCTTTTTTTGTGCCTGCAACCTATAAACTGCCTAAAAAATAGGCAGGCAATCATGAAAACCATTCTGTTAGTTGATGATGACACCGCCATTCTGACCGTGCTGGCGCGCGCCCTTGGCCGCGAGGGTTATCGCGTCGAACGCGCCGAAAGTGTGCCCGAAGCCACGCGCCGTCTTGCCCAGAGTCCCGTGGATCTGGTGGTAACGGATGTGACTATGCCCTCGGGTAATGGGCTGGACGGTCTGATGGAATGGCATCGCCTTTATCCCGAACTGCCAGTGATCGTCATGAGCGCGCATAATATGCTGCTGAACGCCGCTCGGGCGCAGGATCTGGGAGCCGTAGAATTTCTTCCCAAACCGTTTGATCTTGCGCTCTTAGTTGAGTCCGTCGCCCGCGCACTCCGCCGTGAAAGCCATGTGCAAACTGACCCGCAAGAGGGCATCGTCACCATCGCTCCCGGTGTGACGCTGGTGGGTAAATCAGCGGCGATGCAGGATGTTTTCCGGCTGCTCACCCGCCTTATCAGCAACGATCTGACAGTGCTGATTCAAGGGGAATCCGGCACTGGTAAGGAGCTGGTGGCACGGGCGCTGCATGGCCTCAGTCGCCGCAAAGTCGCGCCGTTCATTGCGCTTAACATGGCGGCGATTCCGCGTGAATTGATTGAAAGCGCCCTCTTTGGTCATGAAAAAGGTGCTTTCACCGGCGCGCATCAACGTCAGCTTGGCGCGTTTGAGCGGGCGCATGGTGGCACGTTGTTTCTCGATGAAATCGGTGACATGCCGATGGAGGCGCAGACACGTTTGCTGCGCGTGCTGCAGGAGGGTGAGTTCTCGCCGATTGGTTCGGTGCGAAACATCCGCACAGATGTTCGCATCATCACTGCCACCCACCGCGACCTGACGCGCCACGTCGCCGAGGGTAGCTTCCGCGAGGATCTTTATTACCGCCTGAACGTCGTGCCGTTGCCGTTGCCTCCGCTGCGCGAACGGCGTGAAGATATTGCGGCACTGGTCGAATATTTCATCGCGCAGGGCGTGGCACGTGGTCTGCCACAGAAAACTCTCGATGCTTCGGCGCTGGCGCTCCTCATGGATGCGCCTTGGAAAGGCAATATCCGTGAACTCGAGAATTTCATCTACCGCCTGCTGGCGGTCGAAGCCGCGCCAAGGGTGAGTGCGGCAGATATTGCGCCATTACTCAGTGCGTCCTCGGTGGTGGTCTTGCCCACCGCCGCTTTGCCAGTGCCCGAAAGCACGGAGAGTTTTGCGGGCGAAGTCGCACGGCATCTGCGCCATTTTTTCGCAACCCACGGCCAGGAATTACCTGCGCCCGGGCTTTATAACCGCATGATGCAGCTGGTTGAAAAACCCCTGCTTGAGCAGACACTGCGCGCCACTGGCGGCAATCAGATTCGCGCCGCCGAGATTTTAGGCATCAACCGCAATACGCTCAGAAAAAAAATGCGCGAACTGGCGATTGATGTGCGAACACTGCTGAAAGAAGTGGCATGAGCGTGACCAGTGAACTGCCATCGGCCACGCGCCTGCCGCGCAAGCCCTCGCGCTGGGTGCGGCGATTTGTTATCTGGTTGACGCTGGGCACGCTGGCACTCATCACTACGATTTTGCTTGGGATGTTGGTCGAGGATGCCGGGCGTGGCGATAACACCCCACAATCCATTCTACTGCTCGTACTTTCGGCCCTGCTGCTGTTGTTGATGCTGGCGGTGATCGTGTTGCGCCGTGCCTATCGCCTGTGGCAGGACTCGCGTCGTGGCTTGGTGGGCACGCGGCTGCAGGGGCGTATTCTTCTGATGTTCTGCGTGGTGACAATCGTGCCCACGCTCATTGTCTCGATTTTCTCCACCGTATTTTTCAATATCGGCGTCAAAGCCTGGTTTGATGAGCGGGTGGCGGGCGCGCTCAACGAATCGGTGATGATTGCCCGCGCCTATATGAACGAGCACCGTACCGCGATCCAAAGCGATGCAGTGTCGATTGCCGAAGATGTTCGCCGCGAATCCTCGCTTATGGCCATCAATTCGGAGGCATTCAAACAGCAACTCACCGTACAGGCGGCGTTTCGCAATCTCTCCGAAGCTATTATCTTCGATCGTAACCGCGTGCTGGCGCGCACGGCCTTGTCCTTCTCGCTGGTCTTTGAACGCCTGCCCGAGGAAATCTTCAAACGCGCCGATACCGGAGATGTGGTGGTACTGGGGGAGGGCGATGACCGGATTCAGGCCGTGGTAAAATTTAATCAGTATCCCGATCTTTACCTGTTGGTAAGCCGCGTGGTGGATCCAACCGTGATTCATCACATGCAGACAGCCGAAAAAACGATTCTGCAATTCAAAAAACTCGAACGCGGGATTGCGGGACTGCGCCTGCAATTCTCGGTCGCATTTCTGATGCTGGCCTTATTACTGCTGCTTGGCGCAATCTGGGCGGGGATGCAGCTGGCAATGCGCCTGATTGGACCCATCACCCAGATGGTGGCAGCAACTGAGCGCGTGCGCGCCGGTGATTACAGCATCAAAGTGCCTGAAGGCCGTCAGGGTGACGAAATCGCGACATTGGCGCGTACCTTCAATCGTATGACCGCGCAGATTGACAAGCAGCGCAAGGAATTGATGCTCGCCAACCGCACAATGGATGAGCGCCGACGTTTTATCGAGGCGGTACTTTCGGGTGTTTCTGCCGGGGTCATCGCACTCGACGCCCAAGGGCGCATCAAGCTCTATAATCGGCTGGCGCCCTCATTACTGGGGCTAGCCGAAGACGCCATCCTCACCGGTCAGTCGCTGGCGGTATTGGCATCGCCAATGGCGGCGCTCTTGGCGGATGCCGAGAGTAAACCTGAGCGCGGCGTATCCCGCCAGATTGTGATTGAACGCGGCGATGCGCGCGCTACCTTGCAGGTCAGGATTACGGTTGAGCGATTTGATGCGCGGATTGAAGGCTTCATCGTTACCTTTGATGACATCACCGACCTGCAGCTCGCGCAGCGCAGCGCAGCCTGGGCGGATGTGGCGCGACGCATCGCCCATGAGATAAAAAATCCGCTGACCCCGATTGCGCTTTCGACCGAGCGGTTGCGGAAGAAATACGCCCATGAAATCACGAGCGACAGGGAAGGCTATCTGCGTTACCTCGATACTATCACCCGCCATGTGCGCGATATTGGCCGTATGGTTGAGGAATTCGTAGCTTTTGCACGGATGCCGGCGTCTCAATTTCATGCCGAGGATCTGGTCGCCCTCGTGCGCCGTGCTGTTTTTTCAGCGCAGACCGCCTATCCTAACATGACCTGCCGCCTCGAACTGCCCGAATCCGCGCCATTGGTGTGCGACGAACGTCTGGTCAGTCAGCTGCTTCTGAATCTTTTCAAAAACGCAGCCGAGGCCATGGAATCCGGCGCACGCCCAGGCACTCTCATCATACGGCTGACAAGCGATGCGGAAACCCTGCAGCTTGTGCTCGAAGATGATGGTCCGGGCTTCCCGCCAGATAAGATCGCGACCCTGACGGAGCCTTATGTCACGACGCGCAGCAAAGGCACGGGGCTGGGGCTTGCGATTGTCAAACGCAGCATGGAAGAACATAAAGGAAGTATCACGCTCGCCAATCGCGAGGGCGGCGGCGCGCAGGTGACGCTCGTTTTTTCGCGGTCGTTGACACCGAGTGTCTAGGCATCAAACTTGCCTTTTCATCCCCACCCCGAAAAAAAAGCTTTACATCTAGATTTTGTGCTGTAGCATTTGGGCAACAGTAAAAGCACTCTTCCGGCAAGTAACGCAAAAGCAAGTAAAAATAACTTAACGTCACTTAAGGAACACGAGGGCTGCATGGCAAATGACATTCTAGTTATTGATGACGAGAAGGACATTACCTCGCTCATCTCCGACATTCTCACCGACGAAAAATTCACCACCCGCATCGCTAATAACTCCGACCAGGCGCTCAAAGCACTTGCCGAGCGTGTCCCCACCGCGATGATTCTCGACATCTGGCTGCAGGGTTCAGAGCTGGATGGTTTGGGAATCCTGGAAATCGTTCAGAAAAAATACCCACATGTACCTGTCGTGATGATTTCCGGCCACGGTAACATCGAAACTGCAGTCACCGCTATCAAAATGGGCGCGTATGACTATATCGAGAAACCCTTCACCGCCGAGCGGTTGATGATTATCGTCAAGCGTGCACTCGAAGCCTCGCGTCTTAGGAATGAAAATGTGGAGCTCAAGCGCCGTGGTGGGCCGGAGCATGATTTGATTGGCATCTCTGCGGCCGTTGCGGCAGTACGCCAGACGGTCGAAAAAGTCGCCCCCACTAACAGCCGCGTACTAATTACCGGCGCTCCAGGCACTGGTAAGGAATTAGTTGCGCGGTTGCTGCATTCCCGCTCACACCGCGCGGGTGGGCAGTTTGTTGTGCTGAACGCTGCGGCACTGACTCCGGCGCGGATTGAGGCCGAGTTGTTTGGCACCGAAGACACCAACCCCAATGGCGGCGCCGAGAAGCTCGGGTTGCTGGAGCGCGCCCATGGTGGCACACTCTTTATCGACGAAGTCGCCGACATGCATATCGAAACCCAGGGCCGTCTGCTGCGTGCCCTGCAGGAGCAGAGCTTCGAGCGCGTGCGCGGCAATAAGCGCGTCTCGGTAGATGTTCGGGTGATTGCCGCAACCAACAAGGACCTGCAAGGCGAAATTCAGGGCGGGCGCTTCCGTGAAGATCTTTATTACCGTTTGAACGTCGTCCCTTTGCGTATGCCATCGCTGCGCGAACGGCGCGACGATGTCCCCGCACTCTCTCGCCATTTCCTTAAGCGCGCAAGCGATGCGATGGGGCTGGCCACACGCCAGCTTTCAGAAGAAGCGATGGCGGTGCTGCAATCCTATAACTGGCCGGGCAATGTTCGTCAGTTACGCAATGTCATGGAGTGGCTCATCATCATGGCGCAGCCGGGCGCTTCGGGCGAAATCATGTCCGATGCTCTGCCGCCTGAGCTGATTGACTCCAACATCACGGTACTTCGCCCAGAGCTCTCAAGCGACATTATGTCGATGCCGCTGCGCGAAGCCCGCGAGACGTTCGAGAAACAGTACCTCGCCGCACAGATTAACCGCTTTGGCGGGAATATCTCGAAAACCTCGAACTTCGTGGGGATGGAGCGTTCGGCGCTGCACCGCAAGCTCAAGATGCTTGGCATAGGCAACGAGGAAAAAACCGCCGCTTAGCTCCATTGATGGGGGCTTAGCTACTCTGCCGTCATTGTGAGTCGTATACGAAGCAATCCGGCTTGTTTTCTAAAAAAGATGGATTGCCGCGCACATTTCGGTCGCTCGAAATGACGGGAGGCGGCCTTTGGCCTTTTTCGCACCCATACCCCCAGTGCTCTGGCTTCAATGTTTTAAGCGAACAGTTTGGCGAACTTCCGCCGCGCACGGGTTTTCCAGTGGCCACGGTGATAGGCGTCGGAGGTCATAAGCGGCAGTACCGAACCGGCCTCGGCAAACACCATCTGCTCAAGCGCGGTATCAACTTTGCCCCAGCTACAGGCCTCTTTCAGTGTGCTGGAGGAGCAGGCGCCGTCGCGCACATCCGCAATCGTTATCTGCACCGCGTATTTATGCATTTCCACCTCGTCATGTCCCAAAATCTCGGCGCAGACGACGGTGTCTTGCGTGAAATTCTTGGGCACGCCGCCGCCCACCATCAGAAGTCCCGTGGTTCCCGCTTTAATTTTAATGTCGGTCAGCTCGCGGAAATCCGCAATTGCATCCAGCACCATATGGCGTTTGGGGTTATCGACCTGATGTTTGACGAGGCCAAACCCGGCGGAGCTATCGACAAAGGCCGGGCAGAAAATCGGCACGTCATGCTCATAAGCCAACTGCACCAGTGAATCTTTTTTCTTAGCGTTGCCATTCGCCAGCCATTTACCCATTTCACGGATGAATTCGCGGCTCGAATAGGCGCGCGGTTCGAGGGCGTTGGCGATTGCGAGAATCGTGTGGTCGCAGGCTTGCAGTTCTTCCTCATCAATATAGGTGTCATAAATGCGGTCGATATATAGCTCGCGCAGCATTTTATCGTCCGTACCATGCGGGTTGCCGTGGTAATGTTTAAAACCCAGTGCCTCAAAAAAATCCATGTCCACAATGGTGGCGCCAGTCGCGATAATCGCATCCACCATGTTGTAGCGGACGAGGTCGGCATAGAGCTTCATGCAGCCCCCGGCCGAGGTTGAACCCGCAACCGTCAGGAATACCGAGCAGTCCTTATCCGCCAGCATCTGGTTATAAATGCCCGTGGCGCGCGCAAGGTCGCGGCTGGTGAAAGACATATTCGCCATGCTGTCGATAATCGCGCGCGCATCAAAACTGGTGATGTCGATATGCTCGACCTGCTTACTCAGCAATTCCGCTTTTGCGTTAGAATTTGGTTTTTTTTGTGCATTCATGGTTGGCTCCTTTAGTGATTTAATGGCATCCGGCTCGGGCTTCAGCCTTCGCCATGAGGCGTTCTCAGGGTACGTTCAAATAAATTGATACACCCGAATCAATCTTTTAAAAACTCACTCTCGCGCTGCTGCGCTCGAATAACAGGAAATGGTGACGCAATCTCTCCTATGCGCTGGCGGCGTTATAGGCCACCTCGTACTCCGGCAGCAGTACGGGCGTGGTGCGGTACATGCTCAGCATCGGCTCATCTTTGACGGCGATGGGCTGACGGCTGATCGAAAACCCATTGAAGTGGGTTGCCATTGTCCGCCCATACGCGCCGAGCTGACCGATTTCAAGATAGTCGCCCTCGCGAACGTCCTCGGGCAGGAAAAACGGTCCTTTCATGAAATCGAGTGTGTCGCAGGTAGGCCCGTAGAAACTGAATGGCACAAGTTCACTCGATGCGCCCGCGCGAAGCACCCGCGCCGGGAAAATGAATTTCGGCGTGCCCGCGTCAAACAGCGAGCCGTAAGTACCGTCATTCAAATAGAGGAAATCACCCTTACGCATTTCGACGCGAGCGATAATCGCCCCCGATTCTGCCACCAGTGCGCGTCCGGGCTCAGCCAGAAGATCGCAGCCATGCTGGCGGATAAGGTCGCGTGTGTTGTCGTGAATAGCACGGAAAAAGTCGCGCAAAGGCGGCGGATTCATGCCCGGATAGATAGAGGGGAAACCACCCCCGACATCGAGCGAGTCAATCTTCACACCCGAGGCTTTGATGACGCGCTTGGCGAGTTGAATGGCCATGCGGTACGCATCCGGATGCATGCATTGAGAGCCGACATGGAAACAGACGCCGGTATAGGCGGCGGCGGCACGGACCTGACGCAGCAATTCCGGCGCCAGCTCGAGCGTCGCGCCGAACTTGTCGGACAGTGCGAGTTCGGCATGGGTATTGGGAATGGCCAGACGAACATGCAGGCATAAATCGCTCGCGCGACCGGTCTCCTCCAGAATTTTCTGGAGTTCGTCCAGACTGTCGAGCGAGAAATGCCGTACACCATATTGGTGGTAGGCAGCACGAATCGCATGGCGCGATTTCACTGTGTGCATGAAGTAAAGCTCGGCTTCGGGAAAAAGCCCGCGCACCATCGCGACTTCGTGTAGACTCGCAACGTCAAAGGCGCGGATGCCACTCGACCACAAATCCTTGAGGACATGTTCGTCGGGGTTGGTTTTGACCGCATACATTACACGCCCCCGGAAACCGCGGGTAAAAGAATCCACGGCACGTTTAAGCGCGTGGGGGCGATAAAGTACGACGGACTGTTCAGGCTGTAGGTGCTTTACAGCGGAATCGGGCGAAGTGTAATTACGCATGTCATAAACCCTCATTAGCACGTTAATAAAAACGTACGCGCCAACCCATTACGGATTTATGACTCATGCCAGGGTCACCTTGCTAAAGGGATCCCCTCACGAATTTGGATTCAGCGGACGAGGCCAATTATATAGAAAAATTTTCAATGTAAATAGTTTTTTTTTGCGAGGGGTTCCATGCGCCCTCCCCGCGGCCGAATGATGTATTCTGACGACAGATTTCCGGTCTCTATTCGTGTGCAATCGTACGCACCACGCCTAGCGCAAATTCACCGCGTTCATGGCCATATTCGCGGTCGGTCTCTGCCTTGATATCGGCGCGGCGGACCGAATCATTATTGGTGATGAAGGCATGGTAGGGAAGTTTGCGGACATGGCTAAAAAGGAAGATGGCGGCGATGAAAAACGTCAGCGCCGAGGACAGGAAGAACCCATAGCCGTAATAGCTGAAGCCAAGTTTAAGGCAACCGAGCGTCAGCAGAGCGTTGCTCACCAGATAGAAGAAGAAGATGCCCAGATTAATGCGTCGGCAATCAAAATAGGCGAGGATGATGGTGGAAAATAACAGTAGCACCTGAAAGAACGACCCCAGCACCCCGAGGCGGAAAATGCCCAGCTGCATGAAGAACATGCCCACCCGATCGAAAATCTGCGGCGCCAGGAGAATCACAAGCAGCGCGATTGCGCCTTGCATCAGCATGACATTGCGCCCACCTTCAAGGATGCTGTCCTGAATGTTTTTCTGCAAGGAGCGGATGCGCTTAAGCGACGCATGGGCGAGGATATTGCCGTAAAAACGGCGGTAATGGTTGAAAAAATTGGTTTCAACACTAAAGACGAAAAGGGCGAGCGAGGGTAGAATCGTCATCGCTGCCATGAACATGGCGCTGTCGTAATCGGGATAGAACCGCATCTTCGAAGGCAGTTGCACGGCTTCGGGCGCAAACCACATGATCCATTTATCGATCCAGAGGGCAAGGTTGTAGAAGAAACCGCCCAGCGCCAGTTCCCAGTATTTTTTCCAGAAGGGAATGAGGGAAAAATTGCGCGTCAGCCGATACGGATATTCGGCAAAAATGCGTGCGGCAAGCAGGAATACTATGACGGTCAGACCGATATTATAGCCCGCGAGCATTCCTGCTGCCTGGTGATTGAAGAAATATTCTGCGGCAATGACCGCAATTGCCATACCAAGAACATAGGCGCGAGTGACGGCGGCGAAATCTTTGAGTGCGGTAAGATAGACTGAGAGCAGCCATACGCCCGCAATCAGAAATAAATTGGCGAATGCCGCGAGGCGCAGCGGCAACTCCATATCGAAATAGAAGACGTAAAAGAAAAGACCGATCGGCAGGTTGCATAGGAAAACCAGCATCAGGCTTTCGAGAAGCACGGTGGGTGCAGTAGTGACGTTTTTGACGTGGATATGGTCGGCCAGATAGCGTGTCACAATCATGAAGACGGGGGCGGAAAATACGAGCGAGAAGGAGAAATTATAGACAATGATGGCACGGAAATCGAGAAGCTCTGAGCGCGCTGATCCGCCATAAATCGCGGTGGTGACCGCGAGCGCAATCACGGTGAAAAGCCACGGGCCTGCAATGGCAAAAGCGGAATGGAAATAAGCGCCAGCCAGACCCATGAGGTCGTCTCTGCGTGCCAGTTTATTCAGTTGAAAACCAATGCCAGCCATGGGTTATTCTCATTCCTTGTTGTTAGCCGTTGCGCTTTAAATAGGTGGCGTAAAGATTGCGGTAGCTCTGATTCTGGGCGCCCTCGTTATAGTACTCGGCAATACGTTGTTTGATTGCCCGGCTGGCGGCCTCATAGCGTGTGGGGTCGGCGAGCAATGTTAAAATCGCCTCGGCGGTGGCGACCGGACTGGCGAGCGGGGTAACAATCCCGCCTGCGCCCAGCGCCGGGGATTCTTCGGGCAGGCCTTCGATGATTTCTCGGCAGGCGCCAACATCAGTCGCGACAATCGGGATACCCGCCGCACCGGCTTCGAGCATCACCAGCGGCTGGGCTTCAGAAATGCTGGTTAGTACCATCAGATCAATTTTGAGCAGATATTCCTCAACCGCAACGCGGCCAGTGAATTCGACATGGTCATCAAGTCCGAGCAGTTTCACGAGCGTCAGACATTCCTCGTAATAGCCCTCATCCTCATCGGTCGGACCCAGAATATAGGCGAAGAAATCCGGAATTTCCTGTTTGACGATCGCGCAGGCGCGCAGAAAAGTCTTGATGTCCTTGATCGGCACGACGCGGCCGATAAGCGCAACGGTGGCACTCGCGGAACGCGGATGCGTGAGCGCGGCGTAATGACCGATATTGACGCCATTGGCAATGACCAGCATTTTCGACGGATCCGCACCGTCTTCAAGTTGCGGTTTCTGGTTGGCGCGGAACAAGGTGATGATGG
>JAJTIB010000215.1 GCA_021300075.1 Rickettsiales bacterium | reverse complement strand
GCGGTGCAGAAGACCGATATGCGGGTCAGCGCGTTCGACCACCTCGCCGTCCATTTCGAGTACCAGGCGCAGTACACCATGCGCCGCCGGATGTTGCGGGCCAAAATTCAGCGTCAGATTTTTAATGTCGACTTGGGTCATAACATCCGATGCATGATATAAATATCGACCAGCCCGAACTGAGCGTGACGGTAAGATTTCGGGGCGATACCGATGATCTGGAAACCCATGCTCTGCCATAATTCCACCGCCCGTGTGTTGGTGGAAACGACGTAATTGAATTGCATGGAGAGATAGCCCTGCCGCCGCGCTTCCTCGAGCGAGAACTGGCACATCGCGCGGGCAATGCCGCGCCCACGATGCGAGGGTTTCACCATATAACCGGCATTGGCCACATGCGCGCCAAGGCCGTGATGGTTGGGGCGCAAGGTGAAGGTGCCCACAATTTCGTCGCCATCGCGCACAATATAAGGCTCGGCGCCGGTGCCATGCGTGCCGCGCCGCATCCAAAGGTCGTGAGCTTCGTCCTCGGTCGTTTCCGGCGCGTAGGCGAAGGTATCGCCGGTTGAAATCACCTCGCGGAAAATCGCCCAGATGCCCGGCCAGTCTTTCTCACTCGCGCGCTCAATGCGCCAGACTTCCCCCTGCGTGCGAGGAGTCGAATGTATGGAATTCTGCGACAGAGCGGCACTCATGCGGTTTTTGCTTTCTCAGGCGCGGGAGTTGGGGCTGGATAATCCGCCCCCTCCCACGGACTCATAAAATCGAAGCTGCGGTAAGCCTGCTGCAACTTGACGGGGCTATATTTCACCCGCTTTTCGTCCTCGTCGTAACGCAATTCGACAAAGCCGGTGAGCGGGAAATCCTTGCGTTGCGGGTGGCCGTCAAAGCCATAGTCCGTAAGGATGCGGCGCAGATCGGGGTGGCCGTCAAAAAACACGCCGTACATATCCCACACCTCGCGCTCGAACCAGCCTGCGGACGGATAAACACCCGAGACCGAGGGCACAGGCGAGGCTTCGTCGGTTGCGAGTTTCACGCGGATACGGTGATTCTTAGTGACGGAAAGCAGATTATAAACGACCTCAAAACGCAATTGCCGCGCGGGGTAATCAACCCCGCAGACATCCATCAACTGTTCGCAGCGCGTGCGCGCGTCATCACGAAGAAAGCTCAAGAATTCGGCGACGGATTCGCGTTCAATGACAAAGGTTAGTTCACCCTGCGTCACTGCAAACGACATCACCATCCCCGCTTTTTCAGCGGCGATGGCACTTCCCAACTGCGTTAAATCCTGACTCATGTTACCGTCGTATCGTACTTGTTCTGCGGATTTTCTTCTGAAGCTGAAGGATGCCATACATCAGCGCCTCGGCGGTCGGCGGGCAGCCCGGCACATAGACATCGACCGGAACAATACGGTCACAGCCACGAACAACACTATAGGAATAATGATAATAGCCGCCGCCATTGGCGCAGCTTCCCATCGAAATCACCCAGCGCGGCTCGGCCATCTGATCATACACTTTACGCAGGGCTGGGGCCATTTTATTGCAGAGCGTACCGGCCACAATCATCACGTCTGATTGGCGAGGGGAAGGCCGATAAACCAGTCCCAGCCGATCCATATCATAGCGCGAAGCGGCGGCCTGCATCATCTCCACCGCGCAACAGGCGAGGCCAAAGGTCATCGGCCAGAGCGATCCAGTACGCGCCCAGTTCACGAGTTTATCGAGATTGGCAACGACAAAACCCTTATCGCCGAATTCATCAAACACACGGGTGAGCAGCGCGTCCTGCGTCGCGCCGGGGGGAACAGCGTGAGTGGCCGTGTTTGGAACTACTCCCATTCGAGCGCTCCCTTTTTCCACTCATAAATGAAGCCGACGGTGAGGATGCCTAAAAACAGCATCATCGACCAGAAGCCGAACAGGCCAATCTCTGAAAGCGAAACTGCCCAGGGGAATAAAAATGCAACCTCAAGATCGAAGATGATGAACAGAATCGCCACCAGATAAAAACGTACATCAAACTGGCCGCGCGCGTCGCCAAATGGCTCGAACCCACATTCATAAGGCGAGAGCTTCTCGGCATCCGGCTTTGAGCGCGCAACCAGAAACGGCAGCAGAATCATGATGCAAGAGAGAGCCCCCGCGATGCCCAGAAACACCAGAATTGGAAAATAGGATTGCAGCAATTCATTCATGGCATTTGATTTTCGATGGCAGTGGCGAGGGTACGTTTTGTTAGGTTAAAAGACGGGTGATTCAATCGGTCAACAGGCAGGTGAGTTAGATGGTGGTTGGGTAGTGGTTGGTGAATGCCCCGTTTATAGCGAACTGCAACACCCGCGAGAAGTGTTTTTTTGCCCCTTCCTTATTTGTGCGAAGAACCGTGGCAAACTTGCCGTGAAGGACATCATTTGTCATACCGTCGACCTGTGCAGTGAAACTTTGACGAACGAGCACATACGCAGAAAAATCAGCCGCTGTTCTTTACTGATAAGCGCGCCATTGAAGCAGTGCGTCGGCAAGCACAAGAGCCATCATCGCCTCGCCAATCGGCACGGCGCGAATGCCCACACAGGGGTCATGCCGGCCTTTGGTGATGATAGCGGTATTGGCGCCGGATTTGGTGATGGTTTCCACCGGTGTCAGTATGGAGCTGGTAGGTTTTACCGCAAACCGCACGACAATAGGCTGGCCGGTCGAGATTCCGCCCAATATGCCGCCCGCGTGGTTGGAGAGGAATTTCACACCCTCACCCCTCGCTGCGCTCGTTCCCTCTCCCTCAGTGAGGGATAGGGAGGGGTCCGCGCCAGCGGGAGGGTGAGGGTGGATCCGCATACGGTCGGCATTTTCTTCACCGCGCAGGCGAGCCGCGGCAAATCCATCGCCTATTTCGACAGCTTTAACGGCATTGATGCTCATCATCGCTTCGGCGAGTTTGGCACTTAGCTTCTGGTAAACAGGATCGCCCAGCCCTGCTGGCACATTCTCTGCCACCACCTCAATCACCGCGCCGAGGGAGGAACCATCTTTGCGCGCCGCATCCAGCAATTTTTCCCAGCGCTCGGCGGCCTTGGCATCCGGACACCAAAAGGGATTGCGCCCAATCTCCGCCTTATCAAAATTGGCGCGGTCAATCACATCTCCACCCATTTCCACGAGGTAACCGGTGATGTTCATGGTGGCAATCACCTTGCGCGCGATCGCGCCGGCTGCCACGCGCATCGCGGTTTCGCGGGCGCTTGAGCGCCCGCCGCCTCGATAATCGCGGATGCCGTATTTGGCTTCATAGGTGAAGTCGGCATGACCGGGGCGGAATGTATCTTTTATTTCGCTGTAATCTTTTGATTTCTGATCTTCGTTATAAATAATCAGCGCAATCGGCGCGCCGGTGGTTTTGCCCTCAAACACGCCGGAGAGAATTTTGACTGTATCCGGCTCGCGGCGCTGGGTTGTAAACTTCGATTGGCCGGGCTTGCGCCTGTCAAGATAGGGCTGGATATCTGCCTCGCTTAGGGGAATGAGCGATGGGCAACCGTCCACCACGCAGCCAATCGCCTCGCCGTGAGATTCCCCCCAGGTCGTGAAACGAAACAGATTGCCGAAAGAATTACTAGCCACGAGCCATGAGCCTTAAGGTTTTAGCAGTTAAATGCCCCATGAAGCTAAAACCTCTCGGCTCAAAGCTCAAGGCTAAACTAATGCAATATCCGGCGCGTCAATGGCCTTCATGCCGACCACATGATAGCCCGAATCCACATGCAGATTTTCGCCCGTGGTGCCAGAACCTAAATCGGAGAGCAGGTAAAGCCCAGCACCGCCAACATCTTCAATCGTGGTGTTGCGTTTGAGCGGCGAGTTCAGTTCGTTCCATTTGAGGATATAGCGGAAATCGCCGATACCCATGGCGGCGAGTGTTTTAATCGGCCCGGCGGAAATCGAGTTGACGCGGATATTTCGCGCACCCAGATCCACCGCCAGATATTTCACGCTCGTTTCAAGTGCTGCTTTTGCCACACCCATCACGTTGTAATGCGGGGTTACGCGCTCCGCACCAAGATAGGTGAGAGTGACGAGCGAACCGCCCTGCGGCATCAGCGCTGCCGCCCGCTTGGCGACCGCCGTGAAGGAATAGCAGCTGATATTCATGGTATTCAGGAAATTCTCAAGGCTAGTGTCGATATACTGGCCTTTGAGTTCTTCCTTGTCGGAAAAGGCGATGGCATGGACAACAAAATCAAGGCTGCCCCAGGATTTACCGAGTGTGTCAAACACCGCATCAATCGAAGCCATTTTGGTCACATCGCAGGGCAAGATATGCTTGCCGCCGACGGATTCAGCAAGCGGACGCACCCGCTTTTCCAGCGCCTCGCCCTGAAAAGTGAAGGCAAGCTCTGCCCCTTGCGCGGCGAGGTACTGGGTGATGCCCCAGGCGATTGATTTATCATTCGCCACCCCCATGATAAGGCCACGCTTACCTTGCATCAGAGTGCCCTGAGGAATAGGTTTTTCAACGTCTGTCATGCGTTTGCTCCTACGAAAGGATGGCTGGTGGCAAGTGGCGGGTGTTTAAGAGAAAATCTTTGAGCATTCGTTTCGCACGTCACACCTTTCACCTACCAACCGTCACTTTATCTACTGTACAATCTGCCACGAGCCATCGGGTTGGCGGCAGGCTTTACCGAAACCCTTTTCCGTCTTTCCGCCTACAACGATAGTCTGTTGGAATTCACGGCAATAAGTCCCATCCGCCGTCTGGTAGTAGTTGGAGGGTGTGAACGTCCCCGAATTACCAGTTTGCTGATTGCTCCAAGGCAGAGTCTGGCCCGGCTGAGAGGTTTCGAGTGCCTGCTGCTGGGTGCGGTTATAGTAGGCCATGTCGGCACGGTCAAGTGAAGCACCAAGCTCACGGCCAATGCCAGCGCCGGCAAGCGCACCTACCGCAATCGCTGCCGTTCTACCTGCGCCACTACCAACATTCGAGCCAGCCCATGCACCAAGCCCGGCACCGGCAAGTGTACCGACATCCGCCTTAGTAATACCGCCACCACCGGCAACACCGCCCTTGCGGGCATTTTCGGCGTTCTGTTCGCCGCAGGCCGCAAGCATCACAGCAACGCTGACAAGGGCAAGAATTGACTGAATACGCATAAACACTCTCCTTTGATTTGTTGGAATATGCAGCCGGGGGTATTTCATATTTTCGGCTTGGCTTCAAGTGATTCCATTGGTGTGAAGCAGTTAGATTTTAGGTTTTAGCTCTTCCTAGGCAAGGAGCCAATAATTGCCCTATGAACATAAAAGCTAACCGCTAACCACTTCTTTTCGTGCTGCTCGCCAGATGACAACCACGAACAGAAACCCCCCAACGATGGCCAATAACCCTCCCATACCCATCACCCCAAGCGCAAGCTGGACTTCAGGCGCGAAGCTCTGTCCGGCAGCAGCGGTCTTTCTAAGCACACCGTAACCGCCCGAATAGCCAAGCCCGCCAATATGCATAAGCTGGCCAGCGCCGTAAATCACCGGTTGCCAGAAAGCAAGCCGCGAGCCTGTCACCTGCCGATACCCGAATTGAGGCAAGAGAGTATAGGCATAGCCCATAAGCGCCAGCGTCACCGCCACAATCGCGCCGTGATAATGGGCAGGAATCATCACATTCTGACCCTGAATCATCAGTCCCAGAATACCGCCGGCGGCAAAAAGAATCATTGACATGATGAGCGCCGAAAATGTGGCACGTGCGGCGGGATTTCGGGCGCGATATTTGAATAACCCGTACGCCAGAAACAACCATAAAATCCCGGGCGCAAGACCACCCCAGTAGATCATCGCATTAGTGAAAATCTGCATGAATTCGGGGTCTTCGACCGGATAACGCAGATACGCCATGAGCGGATAGGCCGCACCCATCAACAGAATCAACCACAGGCCAAGCAGGACTTTTGGCGCAATGACCGGACGGCTCAGATGCGGTGCAGCAAGCACCAGCCAGGCCAGCATCATGATGAGCGTATAGGCGAATTGCAGCGTATGCCCGCCCGCCCAGAACAGCACTTCATAGAGCATCTCATGCCCGAGATCTGGCGGCATTAAATCGCCCGAGAGAAAAAACATGAACAGCGCCAGCAGCAGAATGAGCGCAAGGACAACCCAGCCGACTTCCACACTATTCTCAGCGAGCGTCAGCGCAGTAAAGCGCCGTTGCATCGCCACCAGCAGCAACTGCAGCACCATCAGCAGCGTGGCCGAAGCAACAAGCGCCAGCCCCAGAAAGAATACCCCATTATAAAGAACGGGGATATAATTGCTCTTGATAACCTCCCACTCACCGGTGAGCGGCGCAAGCGTAATCGCTGCCGTGCCCAGCGTCATACACCACCAGCTCGCAGGCATGATAACAGGAGTGGGTGCAACCTCAAATCGCTGAATAAAGAGCACCATACCCGTGCCCATTACCGCCAGAAACCAAACCAGAACCGAAAGATCAACATGCACCACGAGGGCGACGGAGAACAGCTCCTTCAGCCCTGCAAGCTGCGGCGTGCGGGCGATCACCAGAATCAACGAGAATAGCCCGGCAATAGCAAGCGCCGCCACGCCCAGCATCAACCAGCGCCTCGGCCAGAAGTTAGTTGGAGAGTATTTCATCCGCGCACCATAACGCCCGCGCCCGTTTCTTCAATCATTATTGCGAAGCATGGGGGTGAGAAAGCAGATGAGGCAGTTTTTTCTGGCTGAGTGCAACGCCGAGCCCTACCAGCACAAGGCCGCCAAGAATCGCCGTTGTCAAAGGCTCACCGAGTATGGGCGACGCGGCAAGCGCGGCAATAGCGGGCACCAGCGCCATGATCATTCCCATCCGGCTTGCGCCCAGAATATGCACCGCACGGATGTAGAGAAACATCTGCACGCAGTTG
>JAJTIB010000084.1 GCA_021300075.1 Rickettsiales bacterium | reverse complement strand
CTGCATCCGGTGGCTCGGCATCGAGCCAGACCACAGGCAATCCTGACTGCTCGGCAATCGCTGTTGCAATCTCACGTCCGGAAATCAGGCCATAGCGGCTGAGGATATCGCCCAGACGCCCGCGCGAGGATTGCTGCAATAAAAGCGCGCGCTCGATGCCTGCGCGATGGCGCGAGCTTCGGCTTGATAAAATGTCACCTAAACGCTTCATTAAAAATTTCTAAGAATCCCCAAGGTAACGGATTGCCCAACACCGGTATTGACGCCCGAGACTTCGGCGCTAAGACCGGCATAGAGTCTCGTCGCCTCACTGAGAGTATAAAAGGCGGTGATGTTGAGCTTGGTCAAGTCATAATCCTGCTCGCCGTTTTGCTGGAAATCATTGCCATCCGGAATGCTGGTGGCCTTGGTAAGATAGGCGGCGGGCACGATGGATAGATGCTCGCCCAGATGCAGCCCGTAAGCGACATAGGCGCGGTACTGGTTGGAAAGTGAACCGCCACGCACGCGGTAGCCCGCACCAACATCCAGATAATCGCGCGCTGAAAAGGCGGGAAGGTTATAGCCATAAAGCAGCATCAGCTCACCATCGGTGGAGTCACTACCGCTTTGTAATGTATTACTTTTTTGGTACCAGCTGGGGATTTTGATGAGTGGCTGCAGGGCGAGCTTGGCCTTCTTGGAGTTGTAGATCTGAGTACGGGCAAAAAATTCCGAGTCCGCAAGGCCAATATTCGTGACGCCGGATTGTTCCACCTGATTCAGAAAGAGATTGGTACCAATAGTCCAATCGGCTGACACACCATGCTCGCCGTAAACATTGAGTTCATGTTTGCGGAAAGTGGGCTGAGAATTAAGCACCCCGTTGCGATCGTAATATTTATTCGACTGATAAATGTTGTAGCTGGCACTAATCATGCTTTCATCCGCCCCACGCAGCCATGCTCCGGCATGTGCGGTGGCGGGCAGAGTCAGCACAGAAATCATGAACAACAGAAGAAAGGAGCGCATTCGTGAGGTTACAGGTTTCAGGTTTTAGCCTCGTCATTGCGAGGCAAAGCAGAAGCAGTGACGTGGCTAAAACCTATACCTGAAACCTGACCACTTCCTAATGCAGCTTGCGGATTTGCTCAACGGCGCGGGTGATGGTCGGGTCTTCGGCACGGTCTTTGAGGGTTTCTTTCATCAGCAGCTCGGTCGCTTTGACTGCGACATTAACCAGATGGGCGCGCACGGCATCCGTCGCTTCTTTCTCGATACGGGCGATACGTTCACTCGCTTGCGCGCTGCGGCGTTCAAGCGAGGCTTTGAGCTCCTCCTCGGCGCGAGCTTTGAGGCGGGTGATTTCGGCCTTTGTATCAGCCAGCATCTGCTCGGCCTCGGCCAGCATTGCCTTTTGCTTCTGTTGATAGCGCACCAGTAATTGCTCGGCTTCTTCGCGCAGGCGCGAGGCCTGGGCGAGCTGATCTTCGATACGCGCGCGGCGGCCATCCAGCCCTTTGTTTATCAGTGGAAGAATTTTTCTTATGAATAACGCGAAAAACAACAGAAAGCTGAGCGCAACCCAGTTTTTCGGCTCGTAAATTAGCTCTTCCATATCACGCCACCTTCTTGACAGCGTTTTGAGCGCGAATCTGCTCAACCGAGGAGCCGAGCAACTGCTTGGCCATCGTTTCGACCAGTCCGGTGACGGAAGATTCCGATCCAGCAATGGCGCGGGCTACCGCCGCCGCCGCGTCTTTTTCGGTAGCTTGAATCCGCGCGGTGATTTCCGCCTCATGCTTGGCTTCTGCCGTGCTCGTACTGGTTTTGATCGTCTTGTTCGCCTCCGCCAGCATCATGGCTGATTGCTCGCGGGCTTCAAGCATCGCTTCCTCGAAATTGCCTTTTGCCGCTTCGGCGCTGGCTTTAAACGATTCAGCTTCGGCCAGTTCGCGGCGGATGATTGTGTCGCGGTCTTCCAGTACGCGGCGGATACCTGGCGTAATCTGGAAGGTAACGATGACAATCAGCGCCGCAAAACAAATCGCAAGCCAGAATAATTGCGAGGCGAACCAGGTCGGGTCCAGCTGCGGAATTTTTGCAGCCAGCGCCGGGCTGGTGATAAGCAACGTCGCAAATGCGAAAGTGAAAAAATAACGCATTAGCCGCCGATCATAATCCCAAGAACGAAGGCCAGAAGACCCATGAACTCGGCGAAGACGGCGCCGAGAATGGCCAGCTTGCGGATTTTATCTTCCGCGCCTGGATTGCGCGCAACCGCTTGTGTCGCATTACCGAAAATCAGGCCGACACCAATCGCTGCACCCAGCATACCCAGGGCAACCAGCCCCATCCCGATGAATTTCAGCGACACCATGTCTGCCGCCGCTTGTGCTACTTCCATTTCCATAGTGAACTCCTAGTTGGTGTGATGATTAAAACGATTCTCGAAGGTCTGGTAACTCAATGCTCCTCGTCATGCAAGGCTTCCGCGAGATACATCGAGGAAAGGAGCGTGAAGATATAGGCCTGGAGAATTGCGATAAAAACTTCAAAGCCGGTGAGGAGCACCAGAAACACCATCGGCGCGATGCCGAAAAGCCCGAGCGGCACGACAAATCCAGCAATGACTTTGAGGAGCGTATGACCGGCCATCATATTGGCGGCGAGACGAATGCCAAGGCTGAACGGACGCGAGAGGAAGGAGATCAGCTCAATCACGAAGACCACCGGAATAATCCACATGGGCAGCCCTTCGGGGATAAAATGCTTAAAGAATTTAATCGGCCCCTGATGGATCATCCCGATGAGGGTCACGCCCGTAAATACTAACGCGCCGAGCGCAAAAGTGACGATAATATGGCTGGTAATGGTGAAGGAATAGGGAAGCATGCCCATCAGATTGCCAAAGAGGACAAAAAGAAACAGAGTGAAGATAAAGGGGAAATATTTGCGCGCCTTCGTGCCAGCATTTTCTTCGACAATGCCATTGACAAATTGGTAGGTGACTTCAGCGAGGGACTGCCAGCGCCCGGGAACGGTCGCCCGCGCGCGCATGGCGAGGGTGAAAAACAGCCAGATGCCAAGTACACTCAGCACCATGAACAACGAGGAATTGGTGAAGCTGAGATTGTAGCCCAGTACCGGATCAAACGAAAAGATCGGGGTGATTTCAAACTGGGCAATCGGGTTGTGATGTTCAGCGGCCAATCGTATCCTCGGTGCGTTGGTTTTTATCTTTACTCGTTTCTTTACTCTCTTTTGCGCGGCGAGCATTCTGCTCACGTTGCCACATCAGGCGGAATCCGGCCGCCGATCCTAACATCAACCCTGCCACCAGCCCCCATGGCCGTGTGAATTCGGCCCATATATCGAGTGCATAGCCCATCCCTGTGCCAACAATGGCGGCGGCGATGAAGTCGCTCACGATACGCACCGCGTCAGACTTGGCGCGATCCGGCACAATCATCGGGGTTTGGGTATTTGAGCGAAACGCGGCCAGTTTTGCCGTCAGTCGCCGAATATCTGAATCCCCCGAAGTCATGGCGCGCGCAATCTACTGAGCGTGGTGAAACTGTCAAGTTTAGAAGTCATTATTCAGAACAATACTTTCAGGTATCTGATTCTGACTCTCAAAATTTACTGCGCTTGTTCGACCGCAGTGATGATGACCTCAGCATTCAGGCCGTCATTCATTGCGAGTGGCGAGTCTTGGACGAAAAAGCTCGGTGTGGATTTGACATGGAGTTTTTCCATTGCTGTTTTGCGGGTGTTCAGGACGTTCGATTCGATTGCGACGTCTTTTATGCAGGCATCAAAACGCTCGGCGTCGATACCGCTCGCTGCGGCAATGGTTTTGAGTTCATTCAGGAAGGCCGGAGTGAAGGCCCAGTTTTTCTGCTGTTGATAAAGTTTCTCCAGCAGTGCTCCGCGAGTGGGCTTTGGCGCGCAGGCTACCAGTATTGAAGCGCGCAGTGCCGGAAGGTTAAGCGGGAAGGGGCGAATCACCAGCTTGGCCTTACCGGTATCAATCACAGCTTTTTTAACTTCCGGAAGAATATCCGCATGGAAATGCGCGCAGTGCGGGCAGGAAAGCGACGAGTATTCAACGATGGTAACCGGCGCGGTTGCCTTGCCGATAATAATCTCGTCATCTCCAACTGCCAGCGCCGAAGCGTCAAACGGCGTGTCTGGGGTCGTGTTGGTCGTGGCTTCGGCAGCGGTCGCGGAACTGGCGTTGCTATCGTTCAGTTTAAGGCTGTTGCTGTAATAGCCAAGCCCTGCCGCTGCAGCCACCACACCTAAGATCACGAACAGGATGAAACGGTTGGAACGTTTTGTGCTCATATGTAGCTCCTTAAGAAATGCTCTGGTTTTAATGGATAAATTCTACCTTGTCACGGCGACTTTTTAGGCGGCAAAGCCGCAAGCGGCGCATGGGGGTGAATGACGATACGTGCGACGGCGTTAAAGCCGAAATACCGCGCGATTTTCTCGCGCAGGGCCTCAAGCCGATAGGGCATTTCGGGGGCGATTTCGGGGGCGACATCGAGGTGCAGCGTGCCTTCCGCCATCGATTCTGATAGATATACGAGCTTACGCGGTTGCATTTCACGCGCCGCTTCATCCCCTACAATCCGACCCCAGTCGCGCATCAGTCGCAATGTTACCTGCTGTCGGTCTTTGAATAGCGGCTCAGTTGCAGCAATGACCGCTTCACTTAAACTACGCGAAAACAAGCGGCGCTTGCGCCAGCGTGCTTTGTGAGACGGTTCGTTCATACTGTCTCCGCTTCAAGCAGCGCGCGGATGGGGGCAAAGCTGCGACGGTGAATCGGGCAGATACCGTGAGCGGCAAGCGCCGCTTGATGCTGCGCTGTGCCATAGCCTGCATGTCGCTCGAACCCGTAGTGCGGGTAATGGCGCGCATAGTCGGCCATTATCTGGTCGCGGGTGACTTTTGCGATGATCGAGGCGGCGGCAATAGAAGGGCTGATACTGTCGCCCCGGATTATGGCACTAGACGGGCAGGGCAGGCACGCAGGAATACGGTTGCCATCAATCAAGGCAAAGGCTGCGGCAACGGGTAGAGCCGCGACCGCCCGTTGCATGGCCAGTTCGGTCGCTCGCCAGATATTCATGCGGTCGATTTCCTCTGCGCTGACCTGACCTACCCCGACGCTGCACTGCGCCATAATCTGCTCATAAAGTATGATACGACGGCTTGCGGCGACTTGTTTGCTGTCATTCAACCCTTCGATGGGTACATAGTCTGAGAAAATGACAGCCGCAGCGACGACCGGACCGGCCCATGGCCCGCGGCCGGCTTCGTCAACCCCGCAGACGGGAGCGAGGCGCGCGGCAAGTTCAAGCGTAAAAGCGAGGGTCATGCTTGGCCATTGAGTTCGTCATTGCGAGGAGTGCCCCCAGTTTGTGCAACCGGGTGGACGAAAAAGCAATCCAACTCATCTTTTAGCAATAATCAAGATAGATAGGTTGGCATCGCCTTTTTCCGGTTCGCTACGAGTCGTTTCGCTCGCAATGACGGTTTTTGAAAAGATTGTTTTAAGATTCAGTCAAGAAGATTGGAGAAACTAACCCTGATACATCGGCCAGTGACCGGTGGCTAACGCGTCAAGGCTTTGTGCCGATTCGCCCATCAGGTGCTGATAGACCCAGTAATGAGCAAGTACCTGTACCACGTAATTACGGGTTTCGCCGAAGGGAATCGACTCGATGTAAAGCAGGGGATCATGTATGTTTTTAGCCGTACGTTGCCAGCCTGCCACCGAGCCGGGGCCAGCATTGTAAGCAGCGAGCACGTGAATCAGACTCTGATTCACCATCGGTTGCTTCATCAACATCTCGATGTAGGCCGCCCCCAGGCGGACATTAGTCTCAGCATTGGTCAGATGCAGGTTGCCCAGGTTATCCATATTCACGCTGGCCAGTTGCGTCTGATTGAGTGAGCGTGCCACATGTCTTGCGGTTGAAGGCAGCATCTGCATCATGCCAACCGCCCCGGCATGGCTCGCTACATGGGGACGGAAGCCGGATTCCTGACGACTGATGGCGAAAATCATGGCCGGATCCACCTCATTCTGAATCTTGGCGATTTCCGCCGGCATCGGGTAGGAGGCGAACAGGGCTTCGGACGGGTTCAAATCTTTCATCTGACTCAGGCGTACTTGCAGGTTCGGCAGATTGAATTCGCTCGCAAGTGTAATCATGGCCTTGCGCTCATGGCGCGACAGGCGAGGGAAGAGGTGGCGCAGCTCCACCTCGGCTTCTGCTTCGCGGCCAATACTTGCCAGTGCCTGAGCGCGCAGCACCGCCGGTTCGCGCCGGAGCGCGCTGGGGACGTAAGGAGCCGAAGTCATCCACCCGCGCGAGTTGCCAAGGGTTTCATTGGCCAGCATACCGTAAAAGGTAGTTTTATACTCGGTGGCGAATTCCAGCATCGTGCCCGCACGTTCACTCTTGATGCGATCATAGCTGCGATAGGCCCAGAAATAAGCGGCCGAACGATGCCAGGGGTTAAGGTCTTCCTTGCTGGCGACGGTTTCAAACTGGCGGGCGGCAGCGGCATAATTGCCCGCGCGCCATAGTGTCAGTCCGTGATACCAGCCCTGGGGCATGGATTTTGTACCCAGGTGGTCAATATAGCCTGCGCCGCGCAGGGGAGTCGCGGCAGCGTTTATGGGGTCAATTTTCGCACCACGACTGATGGCCAGACGGGTGATTTCAGGTGCGCCCGGGTGATCCGAAAAATTGCCCACCCAGGCGGCAAGTTCGGACGCATCCGAGCGGTAACGGGGGTGCAGATAACGCTGTGCGAGCACATGACCCAGCAACAACTGACTGTTTAATTCGCCCATGAACTGGTCGGCGGTGGCGAAAT
>JAJTIB010000080.1 GCA_021300075.1 Rickettsiales bacterium | reverse complement strand
TGCCTGGGCAGCGGCGGGTTGTGGCGCCGGACGCGATGCAGCCATAGCCGCTTGCGGAGGGGCCGGGCGGAAGGTCGGCTGCGCCGGCGCTGCAGGGCGTGAAGCTTCGGATGGTTGCGGCGCACGCGTTTCGATCGAACTCACACTGCGGATTTGGACTTCCCCACTACTGCCGAGAAAATCCTCGGCGATTTCATCGGTCAGGGTGTCGCCACCCTCTTCTTTACGTCGGAACATAATTGTCTCCCTATTTTCTAAGCGTTGCGCGTTGGGTTTCATGGATTATTTCTTACCGGATGCTGGACTCGTTTTTGATGCAAGCAGGATGAGCGCGTTGAATCAGGTATCAGTTTAGCAACTTGAGTTTTCCTTTCCAGTAAAAAATAATTTTTTTTCGTCCGCGCCGCCCGCACAATCTTCACTCGCCAATAGCAACGAGATTGCGTAGAGAATAGCCATGGCTGTATATACGCAACTCACCAATGAGATGATGGCTGAACTGGTCGAGACAACTTACGGGCTGGGGCAGCTTGCCTTCGCTGTAGGTATCGCGCAAGGGGTTGAAAACAGCAATTATTTGCTGGATGTGATGGCTCCAGACGGGCGCGAGGTCAAGACAATTCTGACGCTTTATGAGAAGCGGGTTAGAATTGAAGAACTGCCGTTTTTTCTGGCGCTGATGGAGCATCTTGCCGCACGCGGGGTGAACTGTCCTTTGCCGATTAAACGGCGAGATGGCGGGGTGATCTCGACGGTCGAGGGCCGTCCGGCGGCGATGGTCTCATTTCTTCATGGCCGCAGCCGAACCATCCTCAAGAACCCGCATGTTGCCGGCGTCGGCAAGGCGCTTGCAGGGCTGCATCGGGCGGCGTCAGGCTTTACGATGACCCGCGCCAATGCACTTTCGCTTCCGGGCTGGCAATCGCTTGCTGCATCCATGCGTGGTCAGCTTGACGGTATTGCTTCGGGACTTGAAAGTCTGGTGACGGCGGAGCTTGAATATCTTGCCCAGCACTGGCCAAAACCTGATGCGTTACCGCGCGGTATCATTCATGCGGATTTATTTCCCGATAATGTGTTTTTTGAAGAGGATGAGCTCACTGGCATTATTGATTTCTATTTCGCCTGCGAGGATTTTTTTGCATATGATCTGGCGATCGTGCTTAATGCCTGGTGCTTTGAGGTGAGCAAGGAATTTAATCCCACTAAGTCGCGGCTTCTGTTGCAGGCCTATCAATTGCTGCGGCCCTTGACGGATGGCGAGAAAGCTGCCTTCCCCGTATTGTTGCGCGGGGCGGCACTGCGCTTCCTGCTGACCCGCAGCTATGACTGGTTGCACCGCAGCAAAGACGCGTTGGTCACGCCGAAAGACCCGCTCGAATACCTCGCCAAGCTTCGCTTTCATCAGCAGGTGCGCGGAGGTCAAGAATATGGAGTGTAAGCGGTTGCACGTGGTACGTGATTCGTCGCGCGCAACAGACGCACCACGTACCACGCGCCACGCATCACCCCTCGGTGGGGCAGAGCTGATATGAAACACGTGGTAATCTATACTGATGGCGCGTGCAGCGGCAATCCGGGGCCTGGCGGCTGGGGCGCGCTACTGATCTATAACGGCAAGGAAAAAGAATTATGCGGCGGCGAGCGCGAAACCACCAATAACCGTATGGAGCTGATGGCGGCGATCATGGCGCTCAAGCACCTGAAAGAACCGTGCAGGGTTGCACTGCACACGGATAGTCAATATGTGCAGCTGGGCATGAAAGAGTGGCTCAAGGGCTGGAAAAAACGTGGCTGGAAAACGGCCGATAATAAGCCGGTGAAGAATGCCGATCTCTGGCAGGCGCTTGACGCAGAAGCCGCCCGCCACGAGGTGCATTGGCACTGGGTGCGCGGCCATGACGGTCACCCTGAGAATGAACGTGCGGACCTGCTGGCGCGCAGCGGGATTCCGGTGTAGGGAAGAGGCGAGCTCTCAAATAACTTTCGGAGGAAATCTATGCGTCGATTAGTAGTGACGATTCTGGTGATGGGTTTTGCCTCGCAAGCCCAAGCAGCGGTTCAGGTGACCAATCTCTCAGGTACGCCACAGGCGGTGCTTTTTTACTTCGCCGGAAGTCATGCGACCGAGACAATTGCAACCAACGCAACGGTTCGTTTTACTGGCGGGGATGGGATGTTATCGCTGGTCACACCTGAACAGGTGGCGCGTGCCAGCAGGGCAAACCCGGGTGTGGGCGGGCGGGTGTTTGGTGATGTGATTGCCGCCAATCGTACCGAGCGCATGCCCGCGCGCAATGGCGATGCGTTCGTGATCTGGCCCGATGGCAGGATGCTTATCCAGCAGCGTGGTATCGGTAGGGAGCGCGGTGGTGGTATATTTTAGATTTTAGGAAATCTTTTCTTTTGTCGCTTTCAGTGCAGCCTGGGCGGCGGCAAGGCGCGCGACTGGCACGCGGTAGGGCGAGCAGGAAACATAGTCAAGCCCTGCCCGGTGGCAGAAATGAATGGAGGCCGGGTCGCCGCCATGCTCGCCGCAAATGCCGAGCTTAAGCGTCGGGCGAGTTTTGCGCCCGCGTTCGGTCGCGAGCTTAATTAACTCGCCTACGCCTTCTTGATCCAGCGTCACGAACGGGTCCTGTTCGATGACAGCTTTGCGTTTATAATCCTCGATAAAGCTCGCCGCGTCGTCGCGCGAAATTCCCAAGGTGGTCTGGGTTAAATCGTTGGTGCCGAACGAGAAGAATTCGGCGTCCTCGGCGATCTCGCCCGCCCGCAATGCGGCGCGCGGCAGCTCGATCATCGTGCCTACCTGATAGCGAATATCGGTGCCGGTGGATTTCGAGATTTCACTTGCGACTTCGTCAATCACTGCTTTCATCATGGTGAGTTCGCGCCGCGTCATGACGAGAGGAATCATCACCTCCGGCAGTACGCGTTTGCCTTCCTTCTGCACTTCGGCGGCGGCTTCAAAAATCGCACGCGCCTGCATCGCGTAAATCTCGGGGAACGTCACACCGAGGCGGCAACCGCGATGGCCGAGCATGGGGTTTGATTCATGCAGTTGCGTGGCGCGGTATTTGACGAGATCAAGCGGAATATGTGCTGCGTCCGCCACCTGCTGCATCTCTTCTTCCGTATGCGGCAGGAACTCATGCAGCGGCGGGTCGAGCAGGCGAATCGTCACGGGCAGACCATCCATGATGCGGAAAATTTCGACAAAATCGCGCCGCTGCATGGGCAACAGCTTGGCGAGTGCCGTTTCGCGCGCTTTGCGGGTTTCGGCCACAATCATTTCGCGCACGGCGGTGATGCGGTCGGCCTCGAAAAACATATGTTCCGTACGGCAAAGACCAATACCTTCAGCGCCGAAATTGCGCGCAGTCTCGGCGTCATGCGGTGTTTCGGCATTGGTGCGGACTTTAAGCGTTCGAACTGCATCCGCCCAGGCAATGACGGTCGCAAAATCGCCCGAAAGACTTGGTTCAATGGTGGGTACTTCACCCAGCATGACCTCGCCGGTTGAGCCGTTAAGCGTAATTAAGTCACCTTCGCGCACGGTAAGGCCGGAGGCAATGAATTCCTTCCGCGCATAATTGATACGTAGCTCTCCCGCGCCCGAGACACAGCATTTGCCCATACCGCGTGCCACAACGGCGGCGTGGCTGGTCATACCGCCTCGCGCGGTCAGGATGCCTTTTGCGGCGTGCATGCCGTGGATATCCTCGGGACTGGTTTCGATGCGGACGAGAATCACTTTCTCGTTAATCGCGGCGCGATGCTCCGCATCCTCGGCAGTGAAGACGACTCGCCCTGAAGCCGCGCCTGGCGATGCGGGAAGACCTTTGGCGATGACCTGTTTTTTGGCATTAGGATCCAGCGCCGGGTGCAGCAACTGATCAAGCGAGGCCGGGTCAATTCGCAGCAGCGCCTCTTCCTTGGTGATGAGTTTTTCGGATACCATATCTACCGCGATTTTAAGCCCGGCCTTGGCGGTGCGCTTGCCGTTGCGCGTCTGTAACATCCAGAGTTTGCGGTTCTCGACGGTGAACTCGATGTCCTGCATGTCGCGGTAATGGGCTTCGAGCTTCTGGTAGATTTTCACCAGCTCTGCGAAGACATCCGGCATCACCTCTTCCATGCTCGGCAGGTCGCCGCCATCCGATTTTCCAGCAATGGTGAGGGGCTGAGGCGTGCGGATACCGGCCACCACATCTTCCCCTTGCGCGTTGACAAGAAACTCGCCGTAAAACATCTTGGCGCCTGTAGAGGGGTTGCGGGTGAAGGCAACGCCAGTGGCGGAATCTTCGCCCATATTGCCAAACACCATGGATTGCACATTCACCGCCGTGCCCCATTCAGCGGGAATGTCGTTTAAGGTGCGGTAAGTGACGGCGCGCGGGTTCATCCAGCTATCGAATACAGCGCGGATGGCGCCCCAGAGCTGCTCTTCCACCTTCTGCGGAAAGGGCGCGCCAATTTCCTGTTCAACCCGTTCCTTATACTGTGCGACGAGATCTTTAAGGTCATTGGCACTAAGGTCTGTATCCTGCGACACATCGCGATCATTTTTCATGAGGTCGAGAAGATCTTCAAACAGATGGTGGCTGACATCAAGGACCACATTGGCATACATTTGGATAAAGCGGCGATAGGAGTCATAGGCAAAGCGGGGATTTCCTGTCTTTTTCGCCAGCCCTTCAACGGTTGCGTCATTCAGACCGAGATTTAGAATCGTATCCATCATTCCCGGCATGCTGGCGCGTGCACCCGAACGCACCGAGACGAGGAGGGGATTAGTCGCGTCGCCAAATTTTTTGCCAACGGATTTTTCAATTGCCATAATTCCGTCCGCCACCTGCTGTTGCAGTGCAGTGGGAAGAGTTTTTTGTGCAGCATAATAAGCCACGCAGACTTCAGTGGTGATGGTAAATCCCGGTGGCACTGGCAGGCCAAGGGCGCACATATCGGCGAGGTTCGCTCCTTTGCCGCCCAGCAGGTTTTTCATGGCCACCGAGCCTTCGGCCTTACCATCACCAAAATGATAGACCAGCTTCTCGGCGGTCACAGATTTTTTTGCAGCAGATGATTTCATGGTCGTCTCCTTAACAGTGTCGGCAGCTTTCTTCTTTTTGTCATTCCCGCGAAAGCGGGAATCCAGCTCTAGATTCCCGATGAAGCTGCGTTACCATATGCTCACGCATTTGGACTACGCTAGCTCGGGAATGACAAAGAAAAAACATCTAGCCCTCAATTTTACTAAAATCGGCAATTTTTCTACTTACTTCGCGCACGCC
>JAJTIB010000016.1 GCA_021300075.1 Rickettsiales bacterium | reverse complement strand
TGCACAACAAATCAACGTGGTGCTCGAGGATATCGGGGCAGATGCCATCAAAACCGGTATGTTACACTCGGTCCGGGTGATTGAAACAGTGGTCGCTGCCATCCCCCGTGCCATACCCCTTGTGGTTGATCCGGTCATGGTAGCCAAAGGGGGCGCGACGCTTCTTGAATCATCGGCAGTGGCTGCACTCAAAGCCCACCTGATCCCGCGCGCGACCATCCTCACCCCCAACCTGCCCGAGGCCGAATTGCTGCTCGGCCGCAGCATCAGGAGCGATGAGGCTGACGCGACCGACATGAAGCGCGCGGCGGAGGAATTACTGAATCTTGGTTGTGAATCTCTACTCATTAAAGGCGGCCATGGCACGGGCGATATGCTGACGGATATTCTCGCAAGCCGCGAGGAAGGCTTGAACATTTATACCTCTACGCGTCTTACTACCCGCCATACCCATGGCACGGGCTGCACCCTCGCCTCGGCCATTGCGGCGGGGCTGGCAGCTGGGTTGACGCTGACCGCCGCCGTCGCCCGGGCGCGCGAATATGTGCGGCGTGGTATTGTGCTGGCGCCAGGGATTGGCGCGGGCAACGGGCCCTTAGGTTAATTGTCCGGCCTCAATTTAATGCTTGCCAACCGGCCATGTTAGAGCTATCAACCCGCCTCCAGACGCAAGGAGAAGACCATGGCAAAGCAAGGCATTCACCCGGATTATCACCCCATCACCATCGTGATGACGGACGGCACGAAATATGAAACGCGCTCGACCTATGGCAAAGCCGGGGACGTGCTGCAGCTCGACGTGGACCCTAAAACACATCCGGCCTGGGTCGGGGGTACGAACCTGCGTAAAACCGGTCGTCTTGAGCGTTTCAATGACCGCTTTGGCTCGATTTCCTTTGACGCCGCGAAAGTGGCCGCTGCCGGCGTCGAAGCCGCGAAGAAGAAAAAAGGCAAGAAGGCCTCGGCTTAGCTTTTTAGCCCCTTTACTAACTACGCACGCCTGCACCCCCGCCCGGGGGGAAAGGTCGCGCGCCGCCTGAGCGCAATTAAAAAACAAACGCACGCCTGCACCCCCGCCCGGGGGGAAAGGCCGCGCGCCGCCTGAGCGCAATTAAAAACTACTTAAAAAAGGCTTCAGCCTTAGCTTTAGCGCCGCTGCGCTTATTGATTTCCTGTTTGACACGGGCGATTTCAGCGTCAAGCTCCAGCAGGTATTCTTCCATCGCCGCAACTGAGCTTTCGCTGATATCGCGGGGAAAAACCGCCTCGGGCTTTGGTTTTCTGGGCGCATCATCGATGAACATGGGGCCTCCATTTAGCTTTGCGCTTTGAGGTTTTAGCTCTTTGGTGTATGTGTCTCGCGCCTTGTAAAGCTAAAACCTCAAGGCTCGAAGCTCTGGGCTAGGCTAACCGCTCGAGGCTCAAAGCTCAAGGCTGGAAAATCATGCGCGCAATCACCATTACCAATCCCGGCCCCGAGGGCACACTCACACTGAGCGATACCACGCGCCCTGAGCCCAAAGCCGGTCAAGTGCTCATCCATGTGGCCTATGCTGGGGTCAATCGGGCGGATTCTTTGCAAAAGCAGGGCAGTTACGCTCCGCCCGAAGGCGCCTCCCCCTTGCCGGGCCTGGAAGTTTCGGGGACGATCACCGCGCTGGGCGATGGCGTCAGTGGCTGGTCGCTGGGCGAGAAAGTCTGTGCGCTTCTTTCCGGTGGCGGCTATGCCGAGTATGTAGTGGCCGATGCAGCACTGACCCTGCCCATTCCCGCCGGACTCAGCCTTAAAGAAGCGGCCAGCCTGCCCGAGGCGGCGGCGACAGGCTGGATGGCGCTCGTCGGGGAAGCCAGACTCAAGCCGGGCGAACGCGTGCTGATTCATGGCGGTGCAAGTAACATCGGCGTGATACTCGTGCAAATCGCCCGCGTGCTCGGGGCGGAAGTCTTCGCCACTGCCGGCACGCCTGAAAAATGCGCGTTACTGGCGTCGCTTGGAGTGACGGCGCTTCTGAATACCTGCTCTCTCTCTGGGGAGGAGCAATATAGAAAAGACATCGCGGCGCTTAACGATTCTAACGCGTCTAACGCGCCATTTGATGACCTTATCCGCGCGAAAACGAACGGCCAGGGGGTCGATGTCATCATTGATATTCTCGGCGCACCCTATCTAGCGAGGCATTTCAAGCTGCTTCGTCGTGGCGGCCGGCTGGTGAGCCTCGCTTTTCTGGATGGCAATGAGGTAAATCATCTCAAAGTCAGCTCGCTGCTTACGCGTCAGCTCACCTGGTCGGGCACGATGCTCAGAAATCGCGCAAGCACCGAAAAAGCGGCATACATCGCGGCCGTCCGCGCTCATCTCTGGCCGTTTTTTGTGCGGGGCGAGATGCGCCCGGTCATTGATTCGGTTTTTGCGCTGGAGAGGGCAGAAAAAGCCCATAAACGTATGGAAGAACGCTTGCATTGTGGAAAAATTCTATTAGAAGTGGCTCCTCCCAAAAACATGCGGGACTAGAAGGAAATTCTGAGGAGCAATTATGGCTTACCCACTCATGCCCAAAGGCACTGCCGTCTGGCTGCTGGACAACACCAAACTGACCTTTGAACAGATTGCCGATTTCTGCGGCATGCATCCGCTTGAAATTCAAGGCATCGCAGATGGCGAAGTGGCAATGGGCATCATGGGACAGGATCCGCTCCTGATGGGCGAACTTGAAAAAGAAGAAATCGAGAAGGCAGAAAAAGACGAAAACTACCGCATGAAAAGCTCGGAGCGCGCCAAGAAACATGCTGGTCGCAAAACTACCAAGGGCGCGCGTTATACGCCCATTGCCCGCCGTCAGGATAAGCCCGAGGCGATTGCCTGGATCCTGAAATACCACCCCTATATTCCCGATTCACAGATCGTGAAACTCATCGGCACGACCAAAAAAACCATCGAATCACTTCGCGGGCGCACGCATTGGAACATCAACAGCATCAAGGCCAAAGACCCGGTACTGCTGGGATTGTGCATGCAGACCACGCTGGATGCGGTAGCAGGAAAATACCGGCCCACCGATGCGGCGGCGATCGTGATTCCATCCGAGGACGACGCAGCGTAGCGCCATTCACCCGACCCCATGAGGGCATCCATGGAACCAAGCCCGCTTCTGCCTGTTATCAACCGCCTGTCCGGTGTGCGGCTGCTCTGCATCGGTGATCTGATGCTCGATCGTTTTATCTATGGCTCGGTCGATCGCATCTCGCCCGAAGCACCAATTCCAGTTTTTAGCATGGAACGCGAAAGCCGGATGTTAGGGGGTGCAGGCAATGTCGTACGTAATTTACTGGCACTCGATGCCGAGGCTACCTTTCTTGCCGTGGTTGGCGACGATTCCGTGGGCAAACAACTCACTGGACTGGTCGGGGCCGAACCGCATCTGACGCCCTATCTCTTGAGCGAGCAGGGGCGCATCAGCACCAAAAAGACGCGTTATGTCGCGGGCGGTCAGCAACTTCTCAGAAGCGACCACGAGACGCGCCAGCCCCTGGCTGCCGCGACGACGGAAAGACTCATTGAACTGCTGACCAGCGAATTGCCCGGCCAGCAGGCAGTGATTCTGTCCGATTATGGCAAGGGTGTGCTCTCGCCCGCTTTGGTGGCTAAGGTTATGGAGCTTGCTGCCGCCGCACGCATCCCGGTATTTGTTGACCCCAAACAGCGCGACCTAAGCATTTATGCGGGCGCGACCGTCATCAGCCCCAACCTCAAGGAACTGGCACTTGCAAGCAGTGTCGATGGCTTTGCCAACGATGCCGAGATTGTCGTCGCCGCGCAGACATTGTGCCGCAAGCACCGCTTCGGCCATATGCTGGTCACGCGCGGCAAGGACGGGATGACGCTGGTCAATGCAAACGGTCTTGTCGCCCATATCCACGCCACGGCGCAGGAAGTTTTTGATGTCTCTGGCGCGGGCGATACGGCCATTGCCACATTAGCAGCCGCCGTCGCGGCTGGCGCAACGGTCGAACAGGCGGCGGAACTTTCTAATCTCGCCGCCGGCGTGGTTGTAGGCCGTTTGGGCACGGCCGTCGTTCACCGCAGTGATTTAACAAGCGCGCTTTATACCCACCAGGCGCTGGCCCATCAGCAGAAAATCGTACCCGTAGCAGTCGCAGCCGACATGGTCAGAAGCTGGAAGCGCGAGAAGCGTACGGTGGGCTTCACCAATGGCTGCTTTGACATCATGCATGCTGGCCATATCAGCCTGCTGCGCGATGCCAAGGCACGCTGCGACAAGCTCATCATTGGCCTTAATACCGATGCTTCCGTGCGCCGACTCAAAGGTGCTGCGCGCCCCGTCAATCAGGAGCTTGACCGCGCCACCTTGCTCGCGGCACTAGCGATGGTGGATGCAATTATACTGTTTGACGAGGACACGCCACTGAAACTGCTGGAGGCCCTAAAGCCGGATGTACTGATGAAAGGCGCGGACTACGCCAAAGACAAAGTGGTGGGCTGGGAACTGGTGGAAGCCTATGGCGGGCGGGTGGAGCTGTTGCCCCTCAAGGAAGGCTATAGCACGACGAACATCATCAAAAAATCTGCCGGTTTGGCTTAGCGTGCCGCTGATCATCCCTGCCCCATTGGTTGGGGGCGAGGGCGATACGCGCCGCATCAATCAGCGTAAAAAATATTCCAGTCAACTATACTCTACTTGAGCAATTTATCGCGCAAGTTGAGTATCAAAAACCGTCGTCGAAAATGACGGTTTTGATAGCTGTTTGACCAATTAATTAGTCAAGCAGCTTTATATCATTTCGAATGTGGATTGGTGTTATCTGCTGCCCACCATCCGCATCCCCGCCCTATTGTGTCAAAAGCGCCACAAATTTTAGACAAATGCGACCCAGAAAATACGTACATCCGCGTAAAATAGCTTGCAAATATTTGGCATAGGGCGCAACCTCAGCCGCAATACTTAATTACTTTTTTTCCATTTCATTTCTATCAGGGGGCTAATCATGCGTCGTTCATTTCAAAAAGGCTTTACCCTTGTTGAGCTTGCGATTGTGCTTGTGATTCTTGGGCTTCTAGCGGGCGGGATTCTCGTCGGGCAGGATTTGATTCAAGCAGCAAACACCAGAAATGCCATCGCCCAAATTGGGACTTACAACACGGCCACCAACGCTTTCAATAGCCGCTATAATGGCATCCCCGGCGATTTGCGTAGCGTCGGGAATATTTTCACCGGCATTACCAACGCCAATGGTGGCAATGGCCAAGGTGACGCAGACGGTCTTGTTGAAGGTATATCCGCAGCTGGTACGGTTTGTACTACTAACACCTGTCTTACGGGTGAGTCTGCGGGCTTTTTCTTTTCTCTCGCTCGGGCCGGGATGATTTCTGACCCGATCGCGGCAGCGGTGGATTATACCGCCGTTACGGCAGCTCCAGTAGCGGTATCCGCGCTTTACCCAAATTCCGGGTTTGGTGGTGGGGTTAAAATAACCCCGCATGCCTTTAGTGGTCGCAATTATTTTGTGCTTTCCCTTCAGCCTACGGCGGCGTTGGCGGCGGGTTCCGGCACGCATGCGGCTGGTTTATCGGTCGCTAACGCTTCGAACCTTGATAGCAAGCTGGATGATGGTTCGGCTAATTCCGGGACGGTTCTCTCCATTGCGGCCGGCGCAACCACAGTCGCCAACACTGCGGGTGGCGGCGTCGCTGTTCCTGTTGCAACGACCTGCTTTGACTCGGACGACGGTAGCTACGCGATTTTAGCAGCAACCAATGGCGGTAATAATATCAACTGTGCCCTTGGTATCCGCGGCTCTTTCTAAACCTCTGGACTTTAAATACTACCGCGCCGCCTGAGTATTCCCTCAGGCGGCGTTTTTGTTTTGTTGCTTGCGGTCATCGAGCGTTTCGCTAGCATGGGTCTATGGCTGAACCTATCCTGATTTATGTCACCACCCCCTCACTCGAAATCGCCGAGCAGATGGCGCTTGCGCTGGTGGAGGAAAAACGCGCAGCCTGCGCCAATATCTTGGGCGAAATACGCGCGATTTACCGCTTTGAGGGGGCGCTGGAAAACACCAGTGAAACCGCTCTGCTGCTCAAAACCACCAAGGCGCAGGAGGCAGCGGTGATTGCGCGGATCAAGGCGCTGCACCCCTATAACAACCCGGCCATTCTGACCCTTCCCGTCCTCGGCGGCTCGCCCGAGTTTCTGGCCTGGATTCAGGCAGCCACTTCATAGGATACCTGTTTGCCTTTAGAATGAGTATCAATTATCCGATTGATTGGCCGGACGGAGTCGTATAAATAACCCGTTCTTTTACATTAAGCCCAGCGAGTTTTTTAGTTTGACGTGCTGGGGCGTAGCCAAGCGGTAAGGCAGCGGTTTTTGGTACCGCCATTCCTAGGTTCGATCCCTAGCGCCCCAGCCAGTTCTCATCGCCTCGATTCCATATCCACCACTAGGCGGCGTAAGCCGTCTTGTAAACTCACGCACGGCATATAGCCAAGCAGGCGCCTGGCTTTATCAATTTCCGCGAGCGAATGCTGAATATCGCCCGCACGCGGCCGCTGGTAATCCGGCGCCAGAAATTTTAACCCCGGCCGCACACCTGCCAGCACGTCTTTCAGCGTCTGATAGAGCGTCGTGAGGGAGGTCGCCTCCCCCGTGCCAATATTATAAACCAGCCCAAGCGCCGCCGTATCTTTGGTTATAGCTGCCCGCAGATTCGCCGCCACCACGTCGTCGACATGGCAGAAATCGCGGGTGGCGGAACCATCGCCATAAAAAATCGGAGCTTTTTCCTCAGTGAGCGCCTTCAGCCAGGCGGTAATCACGCCCGTGTAGGCGCTGTTTGGGTCCTGCCCTATACCATAGACATTAAAATAGCGCAGGCCAATAGTGGCCATACCACCGCTCTGGGCTATGGCTAGTGCGGCGCGTTCATTAGCCAGCTTGCTTTCCGCATAAGGTGAGAGTGGCCTCAGCGGCAAATCTTCGTGAAGAGGCAATGTCGGCGTGTCGCCATAGACCGCGCTCGAAGACGCATAGACCAGCCGCCGCACGTCTGCCGCACAGCAGGCATCAAGCAATGTCTTAAAGCCTTCGGTATTGATCGCATGGGTCAGGTCTGGGTTTTGAATTGAGAGCGGCACGCTCACCAATGCCGCCTGATGCAAAACGATTTGCACGCCCGCGCAGGCCGCGCGGCAATCCGCAGGATGACGGATATCACCTTCAATAAGATTAAAATTACGCCAGTTTTCTTCCCCTACTGCTCGCCGAACCCGGGTCAGATTCCGTTGCTGGCCGGTCGAGAAATTATCAAGCCCTACCACTGTCTGACCCTGCCGCAGCAACGCTTCGAGCAGATGTGCGCCGATAAACCCGGCCACCCCCGTAATCAGCCAGTGTTGGGGGGTGCGGCGCAAAGCTTCAACATCCGGATTTTTAGCCGTATTCATACCCTCAGACCTAGCGTCTTCTGCACCTATTCGCAAGCGCGGCGGCGGCGGATGAAAATAGATGCGATTTTTTCTGATTTTGTCATCAAACTGTCATCAAGCCTTGCTAGGCTGGCAGGATGGATAAAACTGCGTCACATAGCCTTACGACGGATGCGCCCGCCAAAGCGGCCAACGCTGCGCGCCCAATTCAGCATCAAACCGCGCTCAGCGGCAAAGAATGGGTGGCGAGCATTGGTATCAGTCTGGTGGCGGGCTTGCTGAGCGCCGCGCATTACATCAATAAAGAATTTTACGATGATATTAAATCCTGGAAAGGCATCGAAGAGTTACGTAACACGCGCGATTCGAAGCTTGAAGGCATCAGCACAGCTAAAAACCCCAAGACATTTACGGCAATTTATAAGGAGGCTCGTGAGATTGAACGCAACTATACCAAAGACTTCCACGATAAGATCAAAGTTATGCGTGACATTGAAATGGGTGGTTGGCGGGGGATGACGATTGGCACGGCCAAGCGCGTTCTGCTGTCGGGAGGACATACGCGGGTGGCCGCGGCCTTCAGCATGGCGACAGTGAGCGCGATTGCCGTCGGCGCGATTCTTTCCCTCAAAAACCGCAAACTTATTTCTGAACTGGGCGAGGCAAGCGAAGAAAATAGCCAGAGTCGTTAGGCACTGTTAGCCATTTCCAAGCGCAATCCGTTTATACTCACGTGAGCAATGTATTGCACAGGTGAGGTAAACTCCGCGAGCGAGACGCATCAATAATTAGGGGCAATTATTTATGCAACTCACTATAGAATGAGCTAACAGAGCCTAGCTAGCCGATGTCACAGCCTGCCGCGCTTGCAGGTATTTTTATAATTAATCAACCTTTGGTTGTACATTCACTATTTCCTGTTATAGATTCTGGGAGCGCAACCGAATCATGAGGGAAAGTTATGCACCGCGTATTATGTGTTGAAGATGAAAAGGCATTTCGTGAAGATGTGGCCGATTTCTTGAGGCTGCATTCCTTTGAGGTTGACGAGGCGGGAAGCGGCGCCGAGGCAATAGATCAAATCAACCATAACGCGTATGACCTGGTGCTATGCGACATTAAAATGCCCGGGCTTTCAGGCTTTGATGTGCTCGATAAACTCCGCCATACGGAAGGAGCGTCCAGAACCCTGCCCTTCATGTTTCTAACCGCGCAGAACGATAAAGATTATCAGCTGCGCGCCCACCGTTTGAACTGTGACGAATTCCTTACCAAGCCGATTGATCTTGATGTGCTGGTGAGTGCGATTGAATCACGCATCGCACGGCAGGAGAGCCTGAAGCGCACCATCGGCCAGATGCCATATTTTTTTGATGAACGCATGGTGCAGGCCATGCACCTCGAGACGCTTGAACCGCTCAAGGAGCTGACCCAGATTACACGCCATAGCATCCAGCTGGCCAAGGGCAAGGTCGCTGCCGCTCTGCAATGCAACCTCGAAATCACCGACCAGGTGCTGCGGCGCCAAACCAACGGGCTGACCACAGCACTTGGGGCCTTGTCGCTGCATCACCAGACCCAGAATGTTGCCAAAAGCATCATCCCGACCGAGCGGATTTTTGCTTCCGCTAGCCCCGATCATACGCGCTGTGATTCCAAATTTGTGATGGGCCACCCCGAACATCTGACTCGGGCGATTCGTGAATTTCTGGCCTCCGGCATCGTCGCCGAGCCCAAAGATAAATGGGTGCTGCTCGAAGAGGAAACGCTGGAAACCCGCATCACCATTGCAGACTCAAAGCTACCCGCAAGCGATAGCCGTGGACCCTCGGTGCGGTTTGATGAGAAAACCAATCTGGAGAAGTTTCTGCCGCTCCTTAAGGAGCGCATGGTGGCCCTGCTCTATGCCGACGCAGTGGCACGCCGCCATGGTGGCTATCTGAGCCTCAGCCAGAATGACGCAAAACTCGCCATCACCCTGCATTTACCGAAAGAAGCCGTACATTAGGCTACAGTTCGCTGAAGCAATTCCGAGTTAATCACGGCTTCTGGCTAGCCTCCCCATCCAGCAGCCCCAGCTGCTCGGGTAACGTTCACCATCGACCCCCGGGAGTTGCCATATCCCCACCATACCCTGACGAAGGGGAATAGGCGGATGTCTTGTGATTCTCCGGCAGATGTGCCGGGCGCTTCTTGCCTTGATGCAGAACCTCACTACGCGTGTTGGTCAACGGACGCTCTCTATCCCTATCAATCAGAATAACGTCTCCCGTTTCGGGGGGCGTGCTTTCTACCAACCACGAGGCGCCATAGGGAGTCTGGTGACTATGCAGAATATCTTCCAGACACCTCACATTGGCACCATGGGTGATAATCACAATATCCTGATCTTGAGAGGCGGTGGATGTCACGCGTTCGATGAACAATGCTAATCGTTTCTGCACATCCTCAAGCGATTCACCCTTCGGCATTTTCGTTTTGAATTTCTGTTCGGAAGTTCCTTCATATAACAACCGATAAGTTTCCGGATCTTTTGCGCGCTGCGCTTCCGGCCCGAGACCATTAAACTCACCGTGATTGCGCTCCACAAGGGCGGGTTCTTTGTGAGTCTCAATCTGATGCGCGATATGACTGGGTTTGATTCCTTCCATAAACCCGTCTTTACTTTGAGCGATGCGCGTAAAGGGTGAATAGTAGAGGGTTAGTTTTGGGGCAGCGATGGAGTGTTTACGGTAGTAGTCTGCTACTGCTTTTCCCGCCTCTAGGGATTGTTCATAGCCCCACTGTGACAACGGTACCGTTGATGGTTCAACGCGCGAAAAGAGCGATGGATCAAGTGTCGCCAAGGACTCACCATGCCGAATAATAAAAATACGCATTCGATTATTGTCTCATAAATAAACGCCAAAATCAGCCAAATTCAGACCTCTCCCATAGAGGAGGTATCTTTATCCAGCAGCCCCAGCTGCTCTGTGGGCGCTGGGCGATGCGGCGGGGTGAGGCCAAGATGCTGATAGGCCGTGCGGGTAAGCACCCGGCCGCGCGGCGTGCGCTGAATGAACCCAAGCTGGAGCAGAAACGGCTCCACCGTTTCTTCGATGGAATCGCGCGCTTCGGAAAGCCCGGCGGCGATGGTCTCCACCCCTACTGGCCCGCCATCATAATGCTCAGTAATGAAATGCAGATAGCGCCGGTCAGAGGCATCTAGCCCGAGCCCATCCACCTCGAGTTTACGCAGCGAGCTATCCGCAAAGCCCGCATCCACCACCGCCTGTTTCTGGGCTTGTGCAAAATCCCGCACCCGCTTGAGCAGCCGCACCGCAATGCGCGGCGTGCCGCGCGCACGGCGGGCAATTTCCTCTGCCCCGTCACCCGCCAGCGGCATCTGCATGAGCGCGGCAGCACGGGTGATGACTTTTTTCAGCTCCGCCACGTCGTAAAAATTCAGTTTGAGAGGAATGCCAAACCGGTCGCGCAAGGGGCCGGTGAGCAGCCCGAGCCGCGTCGTCGCGCCTACGAGCGTGAACGGCGGTAAATCTATCCGCACCGTACGCGCCGAAGGGCCCTCGCCGATGATCACGTCGAGCTTATAGTCTTCCATGGCGGGATAGAGCACTTCCTCCACCGCCGCATTGAGGCGGTGGATTTCGTCAATGAATAATACGTCATTCGCCTGAAGATTGGTGAGAATGGCGGCCAAGTCACCCGCCCGGGTCAATAGCGGGCCAGAGGTAGCGCGGAAACTTACCCCGAGCTCGCGCGCGATGATCTGGGCGAGGGTGGTTTTGCCTAAGCCCGGCGGGCCGTAAAGCAAGCTGTGATCAAGCGCCTCGCCGCGCGCTCTGGCCGCTGCAATAAATACGCGCAGATTTTCCACCGCCTGAGGCTGGCCGGTGAAATCATCCAGCATCTGCGGGCTCAGACTGGTTTCCACCGCGTCCTGCTCCTGCCGCGCGCCGGTCACAAGCGATGTAGCGGGCTTCACGCGGCCAGCTCC
>JAJTIB010000151.1 GCA_021300075.1 Rickettsiales bacterium | reverse complement strand
CCTGACCTGGCCATCGCTGAAGCCGCGCCGCAGCAACCCGCTTTGCAAGCGGATACTTCATCCCTGCCGCGCACGGAGACCGAAACACCCTCGCCGCGCGTTCATGAGGCTGCCACGCTCGCCCGCGTCCATGCTCCCACTGCCTTACAGTTGGGGGCGGTATGACACAGAAACTTGAAAACAGCGCGGCCACAATGCAGATCAGGAACCAGCCCGAGGGGAATTCTGAAATGCTCCGCGACTCCGTACGCGAGGGCTTCAAGTCGCACACAGAGGGGGAAAAGAAATTCAACAACCTGACCTATAAGTGGGTGGGGTATTTCGGCGTCACCGGATTCTCTGTATTCCTGACTTGGCTGATCAAAGACAGTCCCTTCAAATTATTCGGCGGCAAACGACTGGCGGACCATTTTGATACACTAGTTAAGTGGAGTGCCAAAAAAATCGATCCGTTAAATCCAACGAAACATGAGGGCACGTTCCGCTCTTTCTGGACTATCGGCACTTTGTTTTTTGGCGGCAGCGTCGTCTCCGTGCTACCGGTAAAATGGCTGGAAGATTCAAAGGTCAGGCTGGTCAAGAAGTTTGACCGCGAGATTTACGGCGAAGAGGCGGTGGCAAACGACCCAACCATCGTCAATGCACATCGGTTAATTGAATCGCAACCGAAGCAGGGGTGGCTCTCCGTCATCGGCAGCCGCATTACCGCGTTCATTGCCACCTTTGCCACATGGATCACACTGGGTGATAACACACGCTTTCTGCCAAAAAAACTTGGCACTTCCATTGATACCCTCGGCGTACAGATTGGACGATGGGCGGATCGGATCCGCAGCATAGGCAATCCCGAACGTATCCGGAACATTCAGGCGGCAGTGAAGGCCAATATGAACGATGAAAAACTTGGCGGAGAGCTGCGCGAACTGACCAAGCATAATAGCAACGCGCCGGATAGCATGTTCAGCCGAGTGGCCTCCTATATCGGCATGGATGGCATCTACACCGTCATCACCAGTATTGGGCTTTTCGTTTCCACGCGCGTCCTCGGGCCACTGCTTTATAAAAATGCAAAAACTGCCGAAACTGGAGTCAATGTTCCACCACAGTCCATCTCATCCCCGTCAGAAGCAAGCGGTCAATATCGCGCGGACAACCTAAAAAGGGATCCTCTAAAACCTTCGCTTAAGGTATCAAATATTTACCACGAAGATAGAATTGCAAGTCCCGTAAAGACAAAAAATTCAGAATCGATTGTCCCCGCATAGCCATTCTCGATCTATTCGGCCATGTCTTAGACAGATTCTTTCTCCTTAAATGATACGCTTACGAGGGAAAGTACCCTCCCTGAGATAATATTGAAACGTATAATAAACATCCCCCACCCGCAGGTGAGTGAGGCGCAGCTGGCCTCTTGTCTGCATCTGGCGGAGCAGGAACAACTAGCTGGTGTATAACTCCGTAAGGAGTACTTAAGGCTCGGCCACTTGTAACCCATTGCCATTTCGCGCATTTTAGCCTATAGTCCCTGCATGTTACGCATCCGCACCCAGCCCTCCCTGCACCGCGACTTCGCGCTCCTATCGCTGTTTATTATTGTTACCTTCTTCCTCGTTGCCGCGTGGGTTGCCTATGAAACCTTCGAGGACCACACTGAAAAAGTCATCAACCAGATGGAAGGCGACGCGCTTCGCATCGACCGCACCCTACTTGTCACGATCGAGAATAACGCCTATCTGCTCGAATCACTCGGCCGCCAGATTCTCGCCGGTGACCCGAAAGATCTTGACGCCATCGCGCGGCTGTTCAGGTCGTTCGATAAGCGCGGCGAAGTCGGATACAATATCTTCCTGTGGGCCGATGCCCAGCAAGGCATCCGGGTGGCGAGCAATCTTGGCGTGGTCAAGAAGCCTATCGATGTTTCAGATCGCGACTACATCAAGAAAGCTATCGCCGAACCCTGGAAAGTGCATGTGGGACGGGCGATAGAAGGCCGCGTCTCACAAAAACTAGTGCTCCCGCTCAGCCTTGGCCTGACGCGCGAGAATGGTGAGTTTCTGGGCGTCGTCAGCATCAGCCTTGATATTCGTGAATTATCCGATGCTATCAGCAGCGCCGTCAAGGACTCGGAAATACGCTTTGCCGTCACCACCACATCATTGTCGCTGGTGCTCGAATACGGCAAAGAACCAGGCTATTTTAATCGCTATTTTAATCTCGATTCCCTTCTGGCGCTGAATTTCAAAAACAATCGCGCTGGACTAATCAGCCATCCTGGCATCTTCAATCACCGCGAAATCTTCCGCTATTATGAAGTGACCAGTCGCTATCCGTTTGTCATTTTCCTGACCTACGCCCCGAGCGTGAGTGGCAGCCTCTATCCGATCATTTTACCCCGACTGTTACAGCTTCTGATCATTGCCGTTTTCCTGCTATTCGTTCTATACATCGTGCGCCAACGTATTATTCGACCGGTGATGCAACTGACTCAACGTACCGCCGATATCATGCAGGGACAGGAATTTGACCCAGGCCTGGCCGCCGGCCCGCTCGAGATTTATCAGCTGGCGCAGGAAATCGGACGGATGCATGACTATATCGAAGAACGCAAAAGAGTGGAAAGCGAATTGCGGCTGAAAAATGCCGAATTAATGCGAATCAAGGCCGCAGCACAGATTACCAATCAAGTGAAAGCCGATTTTTTTGGTCATATCAGTCAAGATCTCAGCGAGCCAGTGCAGCTTATTCTTGCCGGAATCGAGACCCTGAAGGACCAGCATTTTGGCCCCCTCAATAATCCCCGTTATGAACAACATGCGCGCGATATTTTTGCCCAGGCGCAGCATGTGCTTGTCATGCTTCAGGAAATGAAATCCATCTCTGAAGCGGAAGCGGGGCTTCTGGCTCTGAGTGACTCGGAAATTGACCTGACATTAACGTTGCAAAAATGTGTCCGAATCTTCAAGGAACGCAGCGGTTATAAGGTGGAGGTCGCGCTCGACACAAACATCGCGCTGCCCCGCCTCAAGGCCGATGATCTGCGGGTCAAACAACTGGTGCTGAACATTCTTGACACCATCGCGCCACAACTGAGGCCAGGCGAAATCATCCGCATTCTACCGCAGATGAAATCGGGAGAATTATTGATTGTCTTTGCCTATTCAGCACTAAGTAGCGAGCGCCGCCACACTGGCCACGAGCCTTCCGTGACGTTACCCTCTGCATCTGCCTCTATCTCTACGGGACTTCATATTGCGCTGGCGCGGCTACTCATTGCGTTGCATCAGGGTAGTCTGGAGATGAAAACCCTGCCCGACCATACTACCCATATTTCCGTGCGTTTCCCGGGTTCGCGGGTGATGTAACGCCACTATTCCCCGAAACGATTACTACGCGGAAACCCAAGCGGTGGCAGCTTGCCTTGACTCGCGCGCTGGCCGAGCCATGGCTTTATGTCGCTTTCCGTGCGGGTGCGGTCGCCCGACTGCCATGACAAACCCTGTTTTATCGTAAACACCTTGGCATCGGAAAGTGCAGCCCCCTTATATTTCTGCAAAGCCACTCCCTGCCCGCGCTTCATCAGAGGAACTTGATCCAGCGGGAAGACCAGCATTTTGCGATTGGTGCCAACAACCGCAACATGATCGCCCACCGCCTCGGTACAGACGACCGCCTTCACACCTTCTGGGAGTGACATTAACTGTTTGCCGCCGCGCGTCTGGGCGAATAGTTCCTTTTCCTCAACTACAAAACCCTTGCCGTTATCAGAAGCCACCAGCAGGCGGCGTTCAGACGCATAAACAAACATCGCTACAATCTCGGTCTGATTATCGAGGTCAATCATCAGCCGTACCGGCTCACCGTGGCCTTTTGCGCTGGGGAGTTTTTCGCAACCAAGGGTGAAACATTTCCCGTCGCTGGCGAAGACCAGAAGTTTATCGGTCGTTTTCGCCTTTAGCTGAAAACGTGCGGCATCGCCTTCCTTGAATTTCAGTTCGGGCAATTCATCATGATGCCCCTTAAAAGCGCGGATCCAGCCCAGCTGCGAACAGACCACGGTGATGGGCTCTTTTTCGATGAACGCCTCCACCGAAATCACGCTGGCGCTGGGTGCGGCGGTGAACTCGGTGCGCCGCGCGCTCAAGGATTTCAGCGCCGACATACGTTTTTTGAGTGCTTTTATCTCCTCGCCAATCGCCTGCCAGCGCAGGTCTTCATTTTTGAGGAGGGCTTTGAGCGCCCTCTGTTCATCTTTAAGTAATTTATGTTCACGCTTTATCTCTATTTCCTCAAGTTTACGCAATTGCCTGAGGCGCATATTGAGAATGGATTCAGCCTGAAGGTCGGTGAGGGAAAATTTCTTCATCATCACCGTTTTCGGCTCATCCTCCTCGCGGATGATTTTGATGATTTTATCAAGGTTGAGGTAACAAATGAGCAACCCCTCGAGAATCTCGAGACGCCGCGCGATCTCTGCCAGTCGAAAGGCGCTTTTACGAGTGAGCACTTCGTGACGGTGGTCAAGATAGGCTTTGAGAAGCTCGCGCAGATTCATGACCCGCGGAATACCGTCACCGCCAATGACATTGAGATTGAGCGCATAGCGCGTCTCGAGATCGGTTACTTTATAGAGCGACTCCATCAGGATTTCGGGATCTACGCTGCGCGATTTTGGCTCAAGCACAATCCGCACCGTGTCGGTCGATTCGTCCTGGATATTGCCCAGAAGCGGTAGTTTTTTATCACGGAACAAATCGGCGATTCGCTCAATCAGTTTGGATTTAGGCACCTGATAGGGAATCTCGGTAATCACAATCTGGTAGAGGCCGTGGCTCAGATTCTCCTTTACCCAGCGCGCGCGAACCCGCAGCGAACCGCGACCAGTGGCATAGGCTTCGGTGATGGTTTCACGCGCCTCAGCAATAAAGCCGCCGGTCGGGAAATCCGGCCCCTGCACATGGTTCATCAACGTTTCAATCCGCGCATCAGGACTTTTGATGAGG
>JAJTIB010000074.1 GCA_021300075.1 Rickettsiales bacterium | reverse complement strand
TATCGTGGTTGAGCTGATGGGCGGGCATGACGGCGCAGCTTTGCGGCTTGTGACCCGCGCGCTCGAAAAGGGCAAACATGTGGTCAGCGCCAATAAGGCGCTTATCGCCCATCACGGGCTGCGGCTTGCGGCGCTGGCCGAAAAGCACGACCGTGTACTGGCGTTTGAGGCGGCAGTCGCCGGGGGCATTCCAATTATTGCGGCGTTAAGAAATGGCCTCGCCGCCAATCGTATTACCCGGGTTGCGGGAATCTTGAATGGCACCTGTAATTATATCCTGACCAAGATGCTCGACGCCGAAGCTGATTTCGACGCAGTCCTGGCCGAGGCCGGCACGCTGGGCTATCTTGAAGCCGATCCGGCGCTTGACATTGATGGGATTGATGCTGCCCATAAAGTCTCGATTTTAGCGTCACTTGCATTTGGCACCGTGCCGAATTTCGCTGGCGTTGAGCGTCAGGGCATCCGCCAAATTACCCTGCGCGACATGTATTACGCCCGTGATTTCGGCTACCGAATTAAACTACTCGGCATTGTCGAAAAACATGGGCCTGCCCTGCTTCAGCGGGTTGAGCCATGCCTTGTCCCCGTTACAGCGCCATTGGCATCGGTCAGTGGCGGGTTTAACGCGGTGGAGGTTGAGGGCGATGCGGTAGGCCGTGTTGTATTTGAAGGGCGCGGCGCAGGTGCAGGCCCAACCGGTTCAGCGGTGGTGGCGGATATCATGGCTATTGCTCGTGGTGATCGCTACCCGCCCTTTACCCTGCCTACCGCCCAGCTTGCGAGTGCTGCGGCGATGGATGCGTCGTATCGCCTTGGGAGCTATTATATTCGCCTGAGTCTGCGTGACGAGCCAGGCGTGCTCGCAGAATTCACACGGGAGTTTGCAGCGCAGCATATTTCGGTAAAGTCAATTGTTCAGCGCGAAATCGCCGGCGATAAATCCGCGCAGGTGGTTGTCACTACGCATCAGACAAATGAGGCGGCGGTGCGCTCTGCGGTTGCCGCCATTCAGAATTTAAGATGCACTGTGGCGCCGCCTGTACTGTTACGCATTCACGAATAGGAGAGTCTTATGAAATCCGCAATGATGAGTCATGCCGAGATGGGGACCTGGTGGATGGACCGAAATTTCGCGCTTGAGGCCGTAAGGGTGACGGAAGCTGCGGCACTGGCCGCCTCGCACTGGGTTGGTAAGGGCCGCGAGAAAGACGCGGATCAGGCGGCAGTCAACGCTATGCGCGAGGCGCTAAATGGCCTGACGATTGATGGCACGGTGGTGATTGGCGAGGGGGAACGTGATAAAGCGCCGATGCTCTATATCGGCGAAAAAGTCGGCACCGGTCAGGGCCCGCAGATTGACATTGCGCTCGACCCGCTGGAAGGGACGACCTTATGTGCCACCGGCGGGCCCAATTCGCTTGCGGTGGTGGCGCTCGCTGAACATGGAGGATTTTTACACGCGCCGGATGTGTATATGGAAAAAATCGCGGTCGGCGGCGACCTGCCCGAAGGGGTGGTGGATCTCGATCACAGTCCGGCCGCGAACCTCAAATACCTTGCCCGAGCGAAAAAATGCGAGATCAGCGATCTTTCGGTGGTGATTCTGAACCGTCCGCGCCATGAGGAGCTGATTGCCAAAGTTCGCGAAACAGGCGCACGTATTCAGCTGATTCAAGACGGCGATGTCGCAGGCGTAATTGCAACCGCCTCGCCTGCCACCACCGGTGCGGACATGTATCTTGGTATTGGCGGTGCGCCCGAAGGTGTGCTGGCGGCGGCCGCCCTGCGCTCCATCGGCGGGCAGATGCAGGGACGTCTGCTTTTCAGTGACGAGGCAGAGAAAGCCCGCGCGCAGCGCATGGGCATCACCGACTTCAACCGAAAATATTCCCTCCTCGACATGGCCAGGGGCGATGTGATGTTTGCTGCCACCGGCGTCACGGACGGGGCGATGCTGAGGGGCGTCAAGCGCACGGCCAAAGGTGCGGTGACGCATTCGATTGTGATGCGTAGCAAAACTGGCACGGTACGCATCATCGAAGCGCAGCATAATTTCGCGCGCAAGAAACAGATATAAACAGTGACCAGTTTTCTGTGATCGTGCCACCCATCATCGGCGCTTCGGGTTTGCCATGGCGAGCGCGGCTGGGGGATGAGCGCATCGCAACCGCAATCGCTCAAGCTCATGACCTCCCCGAAATTGTTGCCCGCGTGTTGGCCGGGCGTGGCATTGCGCCCGATGGGGTGGCTGAATTTCTAAACCCCACGCTGCGTGCGCTGCTGCCGGATCCCTCGCATCTGCGCGATATGGAGAAGGCCGTGGCACGGCTGGTGCGGGCCATTGAGCAGCGCGAAACCGTAGCGATTTTTGGTGATTACGATGTTGATGGTGCGACGTCTGTCTCGCAACTGAGCGATTATTTTGCGGCGCTTGGCATTTGCAGCATTCCCTATATCCCCGACCGGATGCGCGAGGGTTACGGCCCGAGTATTGCGGCGTTTGATGCGTTGATCGCCCAAGGTGCGACACTGATTATTACCGTGGACTGCGGCACGTTGGCCTTTGCTCCCATTACCCATGCCCGCGCAAAACATGTAGATGTACTGGTGTTTGATCATCATTTAAGCGAGGCGCGGCTGCCCGAAGCCCATGCCATCGTCAACCCCAACCGCATGGATGAAACCTCGCCCCACCGTAATCTTTGTGCTGCAGGCGTGGTGTTTCTGGTACTTGTGGCGCTCAGCAGGGCGCTGCGCGAAGCGGGATATTTTAATGATGCGCGGCGCGAACCAAATCTGCTGACAATGCTCGACCGCGTCGCGCTGGGCACGGTCTGCGACGTGATGCCGCTTACGGGCCTCAACCGCGCCTATGTCGCGCAAGGCTTGAAATTACTGGCTCAGCGTGGCCATGTCGGGCTGCGGGCACTGGCGGATGTGGCGCGGTTTGACGCAGTTCCTTCGGTTTATCATCTTGGTTTTCTGTTGGGACCCCGCATTAATGCCGGCGGGCGGGTGGGGGAGTCCTCACTTGGTATCCGGCTGCTGGCCAGCCATGATGCGCTTGAGGCCAAAGCTCTTGCCGCCCAGCTCGACCATTACAATCAGGAACGGCAGGCGATTGAATCCGTTGTGCTTGAGCAAGCCCTGGCGCAGGCCGAATCTCAGACTAATCGTCCGGTGCTGCTGGTCGCCTCCGAACACTGGCATCCGGGCGTGATTGGCATTGTCGCCGGACGGCTTAAGGAGAAATTCGCCCGACCGGCGATTGTCGCGAGTATTGAGGGCGCCAGCGTCAAAGCCTCGGCGCGGTCCGTGACAGGCGCAGATATTGGTGCTGTCACGCATCGAGCCGTCACCCAGGGTTTGCTCACGGCGGGCGGTGGTCATGCGATGGCGGCAGGATTCAGTTTCCCGCTCGATAAGCGCGATGCCATTCATGATTATTACGCCGAGCAATTATCGGTGGCGGTCACGGCCTATGGTGAATCCCGTGTCAAATTGTATGATGGCTGGGTGACAGTCAGCGGGGCGAATCTGGCGCTTTATGATGCGCTCAAACAACTCGAACCCTATGGACTTGGCTTCCCCAAACCCAAATTGGCGCTCAGCGAAGCAAAAATTATTTATCGCCAGCCAATGAAGGAAAAACATCTGAAACTGGTGCTGGCCGACAGCAGCGGCGAGGCACGACTTCAGGCGGTCGCCTTCAATATTCAGGACACTCCCCTTGGCGCGCTGCTGGCCACCGCGCCTGCGCTCCATCTTTACGGTGAACTGAGCGAAAATTACTGGCAGGGTCAGTCGCGCCTGCAATTAATCATTGAGGATGCGGCGGTTGCCTAGCGCCTCTCAGCCTAAATAGATGCTATTGCAATGTAAAAAACCATTGACGGCGCAGGGGTTACATGATGAAACATGCGGCCTCGAATAGCCCGCCTGTGCGACCCCTTCGTCTAGCGGTTAGGACATTACCCTTTCACGGTAAGAACACGGGTTCGATTCCCGTAGGGGTCGCCAATTCAAAAGGCTCCCGCATGGGAGCCTTTTGAATTGGTGGTTTCTGTGAAAGCCGAGAACCCGTAGGGTTCGACAAAACGCCAGGAGGCGTTTTGGACACCGAGCGCCAGCGAGGGACCCGCGAGGGTGGAGGCCAGCAGGCCGACATCAATCCCGTAGAGGGCGACATTCAGTAGAACGCCGCCAATTTGCCATCTCCCCACAATTCCTAAGCGCTTGCCGATTCACTGGCGCGTTCGGCACGTTTGCGCTCGTTGGGGTCGAGCAGCTTCTTACGCAGGCGGATGGATTTGGGCGTCACTTCCATCAGCTCGTCTTCCTCGATGTAGGCAATGGCCTGCTCGAGGGTCGGCACACGCGGCGGTGTCAGCCGCACGGCTTCGTCTTTGCTGGTGGTGCGGATATTGGTCAGCTGCTTGGCTTTAAGCGCGTTGACCTCGAGATCGTTATCACGGCTATGCTGGCCGATAATCATGCCGGCATAAATTTTATCGCCCGGGTGGATGATGAGGAACCCGCGCTCCTCCAGATTCCATAGCGCATAGGCGACGGCAACACCCGGCGCATTGGCAATCAGCACGCCGTTGCGACGGCCCGGGATATCGCCCTTATAGGGCTCGTAGCCGTGAAAGAGCCGGGAAAGCACGCCCGAGCCGCGCGTATCGGTCAGAAATTCGCCCTGATAGCCAATCATCCCACGCGAGGGGATAAGGAATTTGAGGCGCAGCTTGCCACCCGATGACGGGCGCATTTCGCTCATCAGGCCTTTGCGTTGCGAGAGTTTCTCGACCACGATGCCGGAGAATTCTTCGTCAACATCCGCTTGCACTTCTTCAATCGGTTCCAAGATTTGCCCTGCCTCGTCGCGCTGGAACAGTACGCGCGGGCGCGAGACGGATAGCTCAAACCCCTCGCGGCGCATGGTCTCAATCAGTACACCCAGCTGTAATTCGCCGCGTCCGCCGACTTCAAATGCGTCCTTGCCTTCCGTTTCCTTGACACGGATGGCAACATTACCTTCCGCTTCTTTGAACAGGCGTTCGCGGATCATGCGGCTGGTCACTTTCGTGCCTTCCGTGCCAGCGAGTGGCGAGTCATTCACGCCAATGGTGATCGCCATGGTGGGCGGATCAACGGGATTAGCACCAAGCGGGTGCGCCAGTTCCAGCGCCCCAATCGTGTCGGCAACGGTGGCGTTGGTCAGACCCGCAATCGAGATAATATCACCCGCTACCGCCTCATTGGCGGGCACGCGCTCGATGCCGCGGAAGGTAAGGAGTTTCGTGATGCGTCCCTGCTCAATCACCGAGCCATCAAGGCGTAGCGCCTTGATCGGCATCCCGACCTGGACGCTGCCCGATTCCACCTTGCCGGTGAGGATGCGCCCCAGAAACGGGTCTGACTCAATCATGGTGACAAGGAGCGCAAACTGCGCGTCGCCATCCGCATCGGGTGGTTCGACATAGCGCAAAATTTCATCCATGATGATATGCAGATTCTCGCGCGGCGCATCAAGCGATGGGGCTGCCCAGCCATTGCGGCCCGAGGCGTAAATCACCGGAAAATCAAGCTGCGCGTCGTTTGCGTCCAGCGCCACAAACAGGTCGAATACTTCATTGAGCACTTCATCCACACGGGCGTCAGGACGATCCACCTTATTGATAACGACAATAGGGCGCAGCCCCAGGGCGAGCGCCTTCATCAGCACGAATTTGGTCTGAGGCATCGGCCCTTCGGCCGCATCGACCAGCAGCAGCACCCCGTCCACCATGCCCAAAATCCGCTCCACCTCGCCGCCGAAATCGGCGTGCCCTGGCGTATCGATGATATTGATGCGTGCGCCCTGCCAGTTGATGCTGGTGCATTTGGCCAGAATGGTGATGCCGCGCTCTTTTTCGAGGTCGTTTGAGTCCATCACCCGCTCGGCGACCGACTGGTTGGCCCGGAAAGTGCCGGCCTGCCTTAGCATCTGGTCAAT
>JAJTIB010000140.1 GCA_021300075.1 Rickettsiales bacterium | reverse complement strand
TCACGCGTGCGTCCGGAGTTTCTGGCCAAGCTGTTCATGCAGGAAGTGCCCGAAATCTACGACGGTGTGATTGAAATTAAAGCCGTGGCCCGCGACCCGGGATCGCGCGCAAAAATCGCGGTAATGTCGCATGACCCAAGTGTCAACCCGGTACTTTCCTGCGTAGGGGTGCGCGGCTCGCGCGTGCAGGCAGTAGTATCAGAGCTGCAGGGCGAGAAAATTGACATCGTACAATATGCAGAAGATCCGGCGACCTTCGTAGTCAATGCCCTTTCTTCTGCCGAAGTCAGTAAAGTGGTGATTGACGAGGATTCCAACCGCATCGAAGTCGTCGTGGCAGATGACCAGTTGTCACTCGCGATTGGCCGTCGCGGTCAGAATGTGCGTTTAGCGGCCCAGTTGACTGGCTGGAATATCGATATTCTGACCGAGGAAATCGAGTCCGACCGGCGCACACAGGAATTCAACCGCCTCTCGGCACTATTTATTGAGGCGCTGAATGTTGAGGAAGTGATTGCCCACTTGCTCGTGACCGAAGGTTTCAGCTCGGTTGAAGAAGTGGCCTATGTGCCCATCGAAGACCTCGCGCAGATCGAGGGGTTTGATGAATCCGTCGCCGGCGAACTTCGTCAGCGCGCCAATGATTATCTCGATCAAAAACGCACCGAGATTGAAACCAAACTCAAGGCAGATGGCGTGGAAGACGCGCTGATGAAAGCCGAGGGCCTTACCCTTGAGATGGTTGAAAAGCTGGCCGCTCAGGGTATCAAAACTATGGATGATTTTGCGGGTCTTGCGACCGATGAATTCTTCGAGATGGTCCCCAAATCCGGCCTGACGCAGGAAGACGTCAGCGGAATGATCATGAAAGCGCGCGAAGGTTGGTTTAAGGACGAAAAGGCAAGCTAGCTAGGTTTCGCACCGGAAAAGAATGTGCCAATGGCCGCTGAAAACGAGCGTCAATGCCTTCTCACCCGCACGGTGAAGCCAAAAGCGGCGCTGTTGCGCTTTGTAGTGGGGCCAGATGGCCAGTTGGTTGCGGATCTGGCCGCTAATTTGCCCGGGCGGGGCATGTGGCTGTCGGCTTCGAAACTGCTGCTGGCCGAGGCGATTGCCAAGCGCGCCTTCAGCCGAGCTGCAAAAAAACCAGTATCTGTGACCGAAGATTTTTCCGCCAGACTCGAACTTCTGTGGCATCGACGGTTGCTTGATACCTGTTCGCTGGCGCGCAAGGCGGGTCAGGCCATCAGCGGTTTTGACAAGGTGGAAACCGCACTAAAAAAAGGAGAGGTTCTGTTGCTGTTGCACGCGAGTGATGCAGGCGAAGACGGGGTCAAAAAGCTGCGCTCAGCGACCGTTCCAGTCTATCGCGGCTTCAGCCGTGACCAGCTATCGGTGATGGCGGGACGCGATAATGCCGTACATCTGGCGATTCTGGATGGGTCAGCCGGGCGGTTTTTTCTCGAAGAACTGCGCCGTTTCGCTTTATTTATGGATGAAATTGGTTTATAGAGCACCGCCTTAGTAGCGATTTATAGTTAGAAAGAATGAAATGAGCGACGCGGATAACCAGAAAAAAAATGCCCCATTGACGCTGAAAGCGCCGAGCACGCTGTCGCTTACAAAAACCGTAGAATCGGGAAAAGTGAAGCAGAATTTTCAGCGCGGGCGCTCCAAGACCGTGACGGTCGAGGTGAAAAAAACCCGTACCTTTGCCCGTGGCAACGAAGCCGGCATGGTGGAAGTTCAAAAAGGTGCATCTGAAGCTACCAAACAGCGCCAGCTTAATCAGGCTGAACGCGAAGCGCGGCTGCGTGCGCTTCAGCAGGCAGAAAAACAAGAGGAATCTTCTGCTTATGATGCGGTTCGCCCTGCACGCTCGTTTGATGATCTATCGGAAGATTCCATTCAAGGCGCGACCAGCACTGCCATTCCGCTTGATGATGTGGCGAGTCGTAATCTTGCGGCGTTACGCAACGCTCCCTCCAACAAAGCCTCTGTCAGGCCAGATTTGCCGGGGGCGGTCAAGCGCCCGAGCGGTAGCGTTCCTACCCGCGCAATCGAGGACGAAGTGGCGGAGCGAAATAAGAAAGCTCGCGCGACACCGGATACGGAATATAAGCGCGGTGGCAAATTGACCATTACTCAGGCACTGGGTATGGACGACCAGATTCGTATGCGCTCGCTTGCTTCCGTCAAGCGCCAGCGCGCAAAAGTAGCGAAAAAATCAGGGCTGAATCCTTCCTCGCAACAGGAAAAATTTGTCCGCGAAGTGATTATTCCCGAAGCCATCAGCGTGCAGGAACTTGCAAACCGCATGGCCGTGCGTACGGTCGAAGTGATTAAAGAGTTGATGAAACTTGGTACAATTGCGACGCCGCAACAATCGATTGATGCGGATACAGCGGAGCTTTTATGTGGGGTGTTCGGCCATAATTTTAAGCGCGTAAGTGAATCCGATGTTGAGGAGCATCTGGTTCAAGAGACAGATGTGGATGCGGTGCTGGTAAGTCGTCCCCCGGTTGTTACCATCATGGGGCATGTGGATCACGGTAAAACATCGCTGCTCGACGCATTGCGTCAGACGGATGTCGTCTCTGGAGAAGCGGGGGGTATTACGCAGCATATTGGCGCCTATCAGGTGCAGGTCAAAGACGGCCAAAAAGTTACGTTTCTGGACACGCCTGGCCATGAAGCCTTCACTGCCATGCGCGCGCGCGGTGCTAAAGTCACCGATATTGTGGTGCTGGTAGTTGCGGCTGATGACGGCATCATGCCACAGACGATTGAAGCTATTCACCATGCGAAAGCGGCAGGCGTGCCTATTATTGTGGCGATTAACAAAATTGACAAACCCGGAGCCGATGCCACCCGTGTTAAAACCGCGCTGATGAGTCATGAACTGGTGGTTGAGGAATTCGGCGGTGAGGTAATGGCTGTTGAAGTTTCGGCTAAGGAAAAACGCAATCTCGATAAACTGCTCGCTTCTATTCTGGTGCAGGCGGAAGTGATGGATTTGAAGGCTAACCCAAATCGCCGTGCTTCGGGCGCAGTGGTGGAATCGCGTGTTGATCGTGGGCGAGGGGTGGTGGCGACACTATTGGTACAAGGCGGCACGCTGAAAACTGGTGATATCGTGGTAGCGGGTTCGGCATACGGCCGCGTGCGCGCGATTTACAACGATCGTGGTCAAGCACTTACCGAAGCTGGGCCGAGTTTACCGATTGAGATATTAGGGCTGGATCAGTCCCCCGAGGCGGGCGATGAATTTTCGGTCGCGGAAAACGAAAAAGCCGCGCGCGATATTGTTGAATATCGCCGTGATAAAGAGAAAAAGCGCCTGGCGGTTGCGACTGCCAAATCGCTCGATCAGCTATTTACCGCTGCGGGCAAGGATGCTGTCAAGGAACTGGGCGTGATTGTAAAATCAGACGTCCATGGTTCAGCGGAAGCGATTGTGGCGTCACTTGCTAAATTCGATGGCGACGAAGTAAGGGTCAAAGTCATTCACAGTGCGGTCGGCGCGATTACCGAATCAGACGTTGGGCTGGCACAGACCACCGGCGCTATTATCATTGGCTTCAACGTGCGGGCGATGCCCAAAGCTAAGGAGCTGGCGGCGGCGCAGAAAATCGACATACGCTATTACTCGATTATCTATAATCTTATTGATGATATTAAAGCGGCTCTTTCTGGTATGCTCACCCCTGAACTGCGTGAAAATTTCATCGGCTATGCTGAAATTCGCGAAGTATTCAACATCACCAAAGTAGGCAAAGTCGCGGGCTGCATGGTGACGGATGGGCTGGTCAAACGCGGTGCGAAAGTCCGCCTGTTGCGGGATAATGTGGTGATTCATGAGGGCTCGCTCAAGACTTTGAAGCGCTTCAAGGACGAAGTAAAAGAAGTTAAATCCGGCTTTGAATGCGGCATGGCGTTCGAGCATTATGACGATATCCGTGTCGGCGATATGATTGAATGTTTTGAGCTTCAGTCCATTGCCCGTTCGGTTGAAGCTAAAACCGCTGCACCGGTTGCTTAATTCTGGAGCCCCTCTATGGAACCCAAACAACCCACTCAGCGTCAGCTTCGTGTTGGCGAAGAGATTCGTCAAGCGCTCGCCCAGATTTTCGCTCATGGTGAAACCCATGTGCCGGCTCTTGATAGCGGATCGATTACCGTATCGGAGGTACGCATCAGTCCCGATCTTAAAAATGCTACCGTGTTCGTGATGCCTCTGGCGGGTTCTAATAAAGAATCGATCATGGTCGCGCTCAAAGAACATGCGAACCGCATTCGTCATCTTTTAAGCCGCAAAGTGATTTTGAGGTTTTTGCCAAAATTGTTTTTCAAACTCGACACGTCGTATGAAGTCGCAAGCCGCATTCATCAGCTGCTTGAATCCGATCGGGTGAAGCGCGACTTAAGCGATGAATAAGCGCCGTGCTCTTCATGGCTGGATTAACCTTTATAAGCCCCTGGGTATAACTTCGGCGGATGCGGTGCATCGCGTTAAACGCCTCATTCGCCCCGAAAAAATCGGCCATGCGGGAACGCTCGACCCAATGGCGACGGGCATTTTACCCCTGGCGCTGGGTGAGGCGACTAAATGCGTGTCGCTGCTGATGGACGCGAAAAAAACTTACGAATTCACCCTCACCTTTGGTGAGCGCCGCGTGACGGATGACGCGGAAGGCGAAGTCATAGCAACGAGCGACGTCATCCCCACTTCGGACGAAATCCGAGCGATATTACCACAATTTCGGGGCGAGATTATGCAAATTCCGCCCATTTATTCGGCTATTAAGCAGGCAGGCGAGCGCGCTTATGCATTGGCACGGGCAGGGGAGGAGGTGCATCTCGCCGCGCGGCCAGTGCGGATTGATGCGTTGGAGATGTTGAATATCAACGAGAATAAGGCAGAATTTCGAGCAATTGTGGGCAAGGGCACATATATACGTTCGCTTGGGCGGGATATGGCGCTGACACTGGGGTCACAGGGCTATATCAGCCGTCTGCATCGTGCTTCAGTCGGGCTTTTCCGAGAAAATGATGCGATTTCACTGGATTTTCTGGAAAACTCTGCGCATAGTCCCGCCGACTTTGTCGGGGGCAACCCCGCCTGGTTACTGCCCACCGAGCGCGTGCTGGACGACATCCCGGCCGTGGCAATCGAGGACAGTCAGTGGCAGACGCTTCGCCATGGACATGGCTTTCGCCCGGTCACACCCACTCCGCCTGCGGCCATGATAGGGGTTCTCTATCGCGGCCAGTTGGTGGCGCTGGCGGAAAGTGACGGCGCGACCATCCAGCCGAAGCGGATGCTGAACGTAATACAATAACCCGATGTCGCATGGAGAAGACGATGACGATTACGGCAGAACGTAAAAAACAAGTGGTCAAAGAAAGCGCCACGACCAAGGGTGACACTGGTTCACCCGAAGTGCAGGTAGCTTTGCTCACCGAGCGTATCAACAACCTTACCAGCCATTTTAAAGCGCATGTGAAAGATCACCATTCGCGCCGTGGCCTCATCAAAATGGTCAGCACCCGCCGCAGCCTGCTTGATTACCTGAAGCGCAAGGATGCCGACCGATATAACGCACTTATCAGCAAGCTCGGCTTGCGGAAGTAATAACGAGAATAAAGTGCCACCCCGCGCACGCATACACTGCGGGGTGGTTCTTCATAGGAACGTGTATGCAACAGGCTTTCCCGCCTGTGTTGTCGCGGAAGATGATGGTTTTTTTGCGGTGGTGCGGTTGAGGGGGCAGAGAAGGAAATGAACGATGTTTACGATAACGAAAAAGACGATTGAATGGGGCGGTCGTCCGCTCACGATTGAAACAGGCCGCATGGCGCGTCAGGCTGATGGTGCGGTGCTGGTGACCTACGGTGAAACGGTGGTGCTGTGCGCCGTGACCGCGGCCAAACAAGCCAAGCCCGATATTGACTTCTTCCCGCTGACGGTGAATTACGTCGAGAAAACCTATTCGGCAGGTAAAATCCCCGGTGGTTTCTTCAAACGCGAAGGCCGCCCAACTGAAAAAGAAACCCTCACCTCGCGCCTGATTGACCGCCCGATTCGTCCGCTTTTTGCGGAAGGTTTCTACAATGAAGTGCAGATTGTCTGCACCGTCATCTCGCATGATATTGAAAACGATCCCGATATCGCGGCCTTGATTGGTACTTCGGCGGCACTCGCTATTTCTGGCATTCCCTTCATGGGGCCGGTCGCAGGCGCGCGCGTAGGTATGATCGACCAGCAATTCATTTTGAACCCGACCAAGTCGCAACTTGAGACTAGCGCACTGGATTTAGTGGTGGGCGGCACTAAAAGCTCGGTGCTGATGGTGGAATCGCAAGCCCAGGAGCTGAGCGAGGAGCGGATGCTCGAGGCCGTGATGTTTGGCCATAAGCACATGCAGCCGGTGATTCAGATGATCATCAGCTTCGCTGAAGAATCCGCGAAAGACCCGTGGGATTTCAAGGCCGCCGAATATCCGGCGGATATAGTTAAAGGCATCAAGGCGCTTGCCGAGAAGCCGCTGCGCGAGGCCTACAAGAAAACCGTGAAACAAGAGCGTGTCGCGGCAATTGATGCCGTTAAACAGGCGGTGAAAGAGAAATTTGTCTCGGAAACGGCAAATGAAAAGCTCGTGGGCTCCATCTTCAAAAAGCTCGAGCAGGACATTGTGCGTACGGCGGTCGTCAAAGACCATCAACGCATTGATGGCCGTGGCCTGGCCGATATCCGCCCGATCGTGTGCGAGGTTGGCATTCTACCGCGCACACACGGCTCCGCACTTTTCACCCGTGGCGAGACACAGGCGCTGGTTGTTACCACGCTTGGCACGTCGCAGGACGAGCAGATGATAGATGCGGTGGATGGCGCGTATGACGAGCGTTTCATGCTGCATTACAATTTTCCGCCCTTCTCGGTCGGTGAGGCATTTCCGCTGCGGCCGCCTGGTCGTCGCGAAATCGGCCACGGCAAACTGGCATGGCGCGCCGTGCGTCCGCTTGTGCCTTCGAAAGAGGATTTCCCCTATACGCTCAGGATCGTTTCGGAGATTACCGAATCGAACGGCTCGTCCTCAATGGCGACCGTCTGCGGTGCGTCTCTGTCGATGATGGATGCTGGGGTTCCTCTGGCGCGCCCAATCGCTGGGATTGCCATGGGGCTCATTCTTGAGGGCAAGGATTTTGCGGTACTTTCCGATATCCTCGGTGATGAAGATCACTTAGGCGATATGGATTTTAAAGTGGCCGGAACCGAGCGTGGTGTGACCTCGTTACAGATGGACATCAAGATCAACGGCATCACCGAAGAAATCATGAAAGTGGCGCTGACCCAAGCCAAACAGGGTCGCACCCATATTCTTGGGGAGATGAACAAGGCACTGACATCGCCGCGCAAGGAGATGTCGATCCGCGCCCCGCGCATCACCACGATTCGGATTGATAAAGATAAAATCCGTGAAGTGATTGGCTCCGGCGGCAAGGTGATTCGTGAAATCACCGAAACCACCGGCACCAAAATTGACATTAACGATGACGGTACGATCAATATCTTCGCCACGACCGGTGAAGCTGGGAAAGCGGCACTCGAATGGATTCAGTACATTGTCGCGGTGCCGGAGATTGGTAAAATCTACGCCGGTAAAGTCGTCCGCATCGTTGACTTTGGGGCGTTCGTGAACTTCCTCGGCGCGATGGATGGCCTCGTCCATGTGAGCGAAATGGCCGACCACCGTGTCGAAAAAGTGAGCGACGTGGTGCATGAAGGTCAGGAAGTGAAGGTAAAAGTCCTCGATATTGACGATCGCGGCAAGGTACGTCTGTCCATGAAAGTCGTGGATCAGGTCACCGGTGCAGATATGTCCGATCAGTACGAAATGTCGGGAAAGACCATGCGCCGTAAGCGGCAGAGCGGCGAGTAGGCGACTTTTCTAAAGTACAATAGTAAGGCCCCGTGTGATTATCATGCGGGGCCATTTTTTTGCTACGTCCACGCGGGAGGGCATGCAATTTACAGGAATTCGAGGGCGTAGGCTGGCTGGGGGCTTGGATTGGCTTCCGCGGGAATGATAAAAGAGGATTCAACCAGTTTCCGATATAAAAAAAAGGGCGCCGCGAGGCGCCCTTTCCGAATTCGCAAAAGAAGAACTACTTCTTCTTAGCGGTCTTCTTTTTTGACTTCACAACTTTCGAAGCAGATTTTTTAGCAACGGTTTTCTTAGCAGGTTTTTTCTTAGCAGCCATGGTAGTCCTCCAATAAAAAAGTTAACAACAACCTCTTTATAACCTCGACATGGTTAAGAATCTATGAAGACGCCGTGATTTTCTAAAAATCGCTTCTGATTTTCTTTCACGCAAAAAATTTGTTGCTCGCGTGCAACAAACACACCACCGCACACGCTGATTTTTTTATCGCTCACGCGATGATCTGTTTTTGTTTCTTGAGAAGTTCCGCAATCAAAAACGCCAGCTCGAGTGATTGCGATGCGTTGAGGCGCGGGTCGCAGTGCGTGTGGTAGCGGTTGGATAAATCCAGCTCTGAAATCGCCTGTGCGCCGCCCAGACACTCGGTGACGTCCTGCCCTGTCATTTCAAAATGCACGCCGGAACCATGCGTGCCTTCGGCGTGATGAATCGCAAAAAATTTCCGCACCTCAGCGAGAATGTCGGTAAATTTTCGCGTCTTGATACCGCTTGGTGACTTGATGGTGTTGCCATGCATCGGGTCGCAGCTCCATACGACATTGCGGCCCTCCGTTTTGATGAGCCGCACCAGTCTGGGTAAAAATTCTTCAACTTTCTGATGTCCCATCCGCGATATAAACGTGAGTCGCCCCGCCTCATTATTCGGATTCAGCGTGTCGCACAGGCGAATTAGATCCTCTGCCGTCATGCTTGGGCCTACTTTGCAGCCGATGGGGTTAGCGACCCCGCGCAGGAATTCGACATGGGCTTCGTCCGGATTCCGGGTGCGATCGCCAATCCAGAGCATATGCGCGGAGCCGACATAATACTCACCCGTTTCTTTGTCGCGACGCACGAGACCAGATTCGTAGCCCAGCAGCAAGGCTTCGTGCGAACTGTAGAACCGTGCTTCGGCGAGTTCCTCCATCGCGTCGAGCTTCAGGCCGGTTGCGGTAATGAAGTCGAGGCAGTCATTGATGCGCTGCACGACGTCCGCGAAATGTTTGCCCTGGGGGGAACCAGCGACAAAATCCATATTC